>JBJESA010000153.1:0-2683 GCA_051882535.1 Oscillospiraceae bacterium | reverse complement strand
GATTCTCACCGTGCTTGAGGGACTTTCAGACTTCACCCGTGACAGTATTCACGATGCATTGTTCAAGCTGGTTGAGGAGCTGGGCGTAAAGAACGGCTTCGTGTTGTTCCCGCTTCGACTGGCACTCAGCGGTAAGCAGGTTACTCCCTGCGGCGGTGTTGAGTTGTGTGCAATCCTCGGAAAAGAGGAGTCGCTGTCGAGAATTAAGAAAGCAATAGATAGGCTTTCCGCTTAATATCCATTGTCTGTCACATAACTTTCACTTGTGGCGACTAAAATAGTGGTAGGTATTATAATCGGAGGTGATAGAGATGATAGAAGTCAAGAACTTGTCGAAAAGCTACGGCTCGAAAAAAGCGGTTGACAATATCTCTTTCACCGCGGCTGACGGGGAAATTCTGGGTTTTCTCGGACCAAACGGAGCGGGCAAATCCACCACCATGAACATCATCACGGGCTACCTCTCCGCAAGCGAGGGAAGTGCCTTTATTGACGGTGTTGATGTCCTCGCAGATCCCATTTCCGCAAAAAAGGATTTGGGCTATCTCCCCGAACAGCCTCCGCTTTACCTTGATATGACGGTTGATGAGTATCTGGGGTTTGTGTATTCTCTCAAGAAGTGCAAGTTCCCCAAACGCTCTCACCTTGAGGAAATCTGTTGCCTTACGGGAATTGAGGAAGTCCGCAATCGTGTGATACGCAACCTGTCCAAGGGCTATCGCCAGCGTGTGGGGCTTGCTCAGGCACTTGTCGGCAACCCGAAAGCAATAATACTTGACGAGCCGACCGTAGGTCTTGACCCGAAGCAGATAATCGAAATCCGCACACTGATTAAGAAACTCGGCAGGAATCACACAATGATTCTTTCCTCTCATATTCTCCCCGAAGTTCAAGCGGTGTGTGACAAAATTGTCGTTATTAACAATGGAAAAATCGTTGCGGACGATACCACCGACAATCTCTCGAAAACGCTGTCGGGCGATTCCCGCTTGATTATGCGGATAGAGGGACCGCACAGCGAGGTAAAGGCACTCCTCGAGCAGATACCCGATATTGAAGAGACAGTTTTGCTTAGAGAAGCGGAGAAGTCAGTTTACGAGTATGAAATACTTCCCAAAGCGGGGCGAGATGTACGTCGTGAGGTGTTCAAGCGTCTGGCAGAGCGGAGATTTCCGATTCTGCTGATGCGTGGCAGCGAGCTTTCGCTGGAGGAAATCTTTCTGCGGCTTACCACAGGCGAGTATTACGACAGGGATATCGGAGAGGACAGTAATGACGGCGATTTTTAAACGCGAATTTTCAGCGTATTTTATATCTCCGCTGGGATATGTGTTTTTGGCGGTGTTTTACGGTTTTTCGGGATTGTTCCTTTGGCTTAACTGCCTTTCTGTGGGACAGTCTGATATGAGCGGAGTGTTTGTATTGCTGTTCTATGTGATGGTGGTGCTGATTCCGGTACTTACCATGCGTACTATGGCGGACGACAAACGTCAGAAAACCGACCAGCTCACCCTGACAAGCCCTGTCAGCTTGTTGGGATTGGTATTGGGAAAGTTCTTGGCGGCGTTCTCGGTGTTTTTACTGGCGAGCGTGGCACTTCCGATTTATGCAGCGTTTATTTCGTCATCGCTTGATAAGGGTGCGTCTTTCCCGTGGGTTTCATTCTGGGGGAATTACGCGGGGATAGTGCTGATGGGTGCTGTGTTTATAGCGGCGGGTATCTTCATCTCCAACCTCACCGAAAACCAGATGATAGCTGCAGTCGGCGGAATTGGTGCAAATATCGCACTGTGCTTGTTCGACCTTGTGGCGAAATTTATACAGGTAGACGCGATACAGAATATTATGGCAAAATTGTCGGTTTTCAGCCGATATTACGAGTTTACTCTGGGAATTTTCAGTTTGGAGAATATAGTGTTCTTCGTAAGTTTGGTGGCTATTTTCCTGTTTCTGACGATGCGGTTTATTGAACGCCGTCGTTGGAGCTAGGAGGTGCCCTTTGAAGAACAAGATGAAACGCGGGACACTCTCCGTCCTGTTCACAGTCGCATTTATTGCGGTAGTGGTGCTGATTAACATTATTGTGGGTGTGCTGTCCGATAGGTTTGGAGTAAAAGCCGACCTCACAGAAGCAAAACTCTACACGCTTGACGAAACCACCCGGAAGTTCTTGGATAACCGTCTGGATGCGGATATAACGTTCACCGTCCTGAACTCCGAGCAGACCTTCATCGAGGATCAAAACAACCGCCAAGTGAATGAGATTCTCAAAAAGATGGAGAACGAAAACCCGCATATCAGCATTGAATATGTCAATCTTGACAAAAATCCGAACTATACTTCGAAGTTCAAGAATGAAACCGTAGACACCAACTACATTGTGGTTGAGTGTGGCAAGACGGGCAGACACAAGATAATCTCACCCACGGACTACTTCGGACTATCCACCGAAGAAGCGTTGCTGTACTACCAGTACTACGGCTTTGTTCAAGGGTACTTTATAGAGCAGGAAGCAGTATCGGCAATGATGTTCACATCGGACGAAAGCCCCGTGCGGATAGCCTTTACCGAGGGATACGGCGAAACCGACAGCACGGCACTCCGCACGCTCCTCACCAACAATGGATTTGATGTGGAAACGCTGAATCTGCTCACCACTGACTCAATCGATTCAGATATTGAT
>JBJESA010000152.1:0-2718 GCA_051882535.1 Oscillospiraceae bacterium | reverse complement strand
ATCGGTGTGCTGATAAATCCGGGAGCAACCGCATTCACGTTAATTCCGCGGGAGCCGAGTTCCTTTGCCGCAGTCTTAGTCATTGCGATAACCGCACCCTTAGAAGCAGAGTAGTTCATTTGACCGGGGTTGCCGTACAGTCCCGCAACAGAAGCGAGATTTACAATCTTGCCGCTCTTCTGGCGAAGCATAACCGCACCAACGAACTTGGTCATATTGAACACCGACTTCTGGTTGATACGAACAACGTCGTCGTAGTTCTCCTCCGCCATCTTAAGCAGAAGTCCATCTCTGGTGATACCGGCATTATTTACAAGAACATCGATAGTCCCGAAATCTGCCTTTACCTTCTTTACCATCTCCTCGCACTGAGCATGGTCGGAAACGTCTGCTGCGTAGCACTCAACCTTTACGCCAAATGCACGGCACTCCTCTGCCACAGCGTCGCCCGAACCGGGTGTAAGCTCATTGATTGCGATGTTGAAACCGTCTTTTGCAAGACGCTTTGCGATTGCAGCACCGATTCCGCGGCCTGCACCTGTGATAATCGCTGTTTTAGCCATATTAAAATACCGTCACTTTCTTTAGTAATTAAGTTTCAAAAATAATAGCACCAAATGTAAGACCTGCACCAAAGCCCACAAAACAAATCTTCATTCCGGGCTTGAGCCTGCCTGCCTTGTTCAGCTCGTCCAGACCATAAGGAATGCACGCACTCGAAACATTACCCATATGTTCGATATTGGTATATACCTTTTCGGGAGGAATACCCAGCAACTCGGTAGCCTTTGCGATAATACGCAGATTTGCCTGGTGAGGAATAACCAGATCAAGCTCGGACACATCATATCCGCCCTGTTTTGCAACGTTGGTAACTGCGTCAGCCATTGCATTTACAGCGAACTTGTAAACCGCCTTGCCGTCCTGCATAAGGAAGTTCTGCTTTGCGAAAGTATCGAATCTTCCGTTGTAGAACGCGTCCTGATCGCCGTAGAACGGGCAGTTTGCCTCATAATGAATCTTGCAGTACAGTGCCTCAAACTCGTCGCCCTCTGCCCCAAGGAATGAATAGAACGGCTTATCGCCTTTAGTCACAACAACCGCTCCCGCTGCATCTCCGAAAAGAATACACGAGGTTCTGTCGGTGTAGTCCTGCTGATTGGAGAGTTTTTCGCTTGCTACAATCAGGATATTTTCATACTTGCCGGTTTCGAGGTATTTCTGTGCGATATCCATTGAAGAAATAAAGCCCGTGCATGCACTGTTTACATCGAAACAAGCCGCATTCTTTGCACCAATCCCCTTCTGGATAAGGCAAGACATTGCCGGATAGAAGAAATCCGGCGTGCAGGTGGAAACGATAATCAAATCGATATCCTCTGCTTTGAGATTTGCATTCTCAATTGCTCCGAGAGCCGCCTGAGTACCCATGTGGTAGTTAGGCTCGCTCACCGCCAAATGACGCTGCTTGATTCCGGTACGGGGGAAAATCCACTCGTCCGAGGTATCAAGAATTTCCGAAAATTTGTCGTTGTCAGCGATAAATTCGGGGGCGTAGCCGCCTGTTCCCAAAATCTGTATTCCGCTCATCAAAAAAACTCCTTGATTTTATTTTTAAAATAATGTATAATAGAAAGGCAGGGGAAAATTTTCCCACGATAGAACACGATGTGCTGCTGTTTACCAATGATTTCCACGGGCAAATTCACGAAGTGTGAAAGATTTTCAAATCAAGCAACACAATATCACTATATATTGTACCCTATTTTCGTCGTTTTGTCAACCGGTTTTTTTATTCCGCTGTGAATTTTACTGCTAAAATTTTACTTTTCGGCAGAGAAACAATATATTTTATTTCAGGAGGACATCAAAATATGAAAACAGCATTTCTTTTTTCGGGTCAAGGCTCTCAGTACCCCGGTATGGGTGCCGAGCTTGCAGAAAAGTATTCCAAGACCAAGGAAATTCTTGAGTGCGGCTCGGACATTCTGGGCTACGACCTGTTGAAGAAGCTCACCAACTCTTCCCCCGAGGAACTCGCCCAGACACGTTTATCACAGCCCGCAATCTTCACGGTATCTATGCTGGCACTCTGTGCAGCACGCGAGAACGGTCTGGACAACGTTGCGGTTGCAGGTCACTCCCTCGGCGAGTATGCCGCGATGTACGCTTCCGGCGTTCTTTCTATGGAGGACGCATTCAAGGCAATCAAACTCCGCAGTGAGGCAATGGCAAAGGCTGCCGAAAACTCAAAGGGTGCAATGGCGGCAATTATCGGCTGCGACAATGCGGTTATCGAAGAAGTGTGTGCGGGCGTGAACGGCTTCTGTGCTCCCGCAAACTACAATTCCCCCGCCCAGACCGTTATCGCAGGCGAATTGGAAGCTGTTGACGAAGCTATCGCGAAGTTCTCCGAAATGGGCAAACGCAGCGTAAAGCTCGCGGTATCCGCGGCATTCCACACAAAGATGATGCAGTCCGGTGCAGACGAGTTCAAGGCTGCGATTTCCGGCTTTGCCTTCAGTAATCCGACTTGCGACTTCTACTCCAACCTCTACGGCAAAAAGCTGGATACTCTGCCCAATATGCCCGAGTACCTCGCGGCACATATCTGCTCGCCCGTTAAGTTCGTAGACGAGCTTAACGCAATGAACGAAGCAGGTTGGTATAGTGATGTGGAAGAGTCCCTGAAACCTGTCTGGGGAGACCCATATTTTG
>JBJESA010000151.1:0-11818 GCA_051882535.1 Oscillospiraceae bacterium | reverse complement strand
TCTGGCAATTTATATAAAGAGCAACTAATTGATTTGGCTAAAATTGCCAAAGTTTATGAAAATTGAAAATTTAGCATAGTAAATCGCCTTCCAAAACAGATGTATTTTATAGAGGGTAAAAAAGACCTCGAATATATCCGGAAGGAGGTGTTTCCGATGTGGCTTAAGAAAATTTCGGTAATTGCATGCTTGTTAGTTGGTATATGTGCGTGTTTAAATGTTCGGACATCAGCAGAAAGTGCATATTATCTATCGAATAGTGATATTGCGCCATACTATCAGAGTGCGTATAATCCTGTCAGCGATTTGGAAATAAGTGGCACGACTGCTTCTTGTACAAGTTCATCAGGAGGAGTTGATGCTGTCAAGATAACCGTTGAACAGACTCTTGAAAAGTACAGTGGCTGGTTCTGGATATGGAACAATGTTGACGGAGCAAGCTGGACAAAAACTGTAAACACAAACACAATCCGTTTGTCCAATACCAAATCCGGTTTGACAAGTGGCAAATATCGGCTGAAATCCGTATTTACGATGACAAACTCAAGCGGCAAGACCGAAGAAATCACTATTTACAGTGAAACGGTTGAAGTGGGTTGATTTTTCAACTGCACTTCAACAAAACAAAATCGGGTTAAATACCAACTCTTTACGGTAGCTTTATTTTGCCTCATACGAAGGCAGAATAAACACAGCTTGGGAAACAGGAAAAAGATTTTTCGGAGGTTAATTTTGAAGGCGATAAACGATTAGAGAATTGCAAGATTGCGGATTAGCAAGCAATTCTACACAAGCTTCAAACCTGATGAACTCTGACCCGTTCTATGCAAAGGCAGCACAAGTGCTAAGTTATATGGATAATGGACTTGCGTATGGCACACCGCTGAATGTCAATTACCAATCGCTAAATCAGGCTATGCCTAATGTAAATAGATGGTGCAGTGCAGTTGAGAACGGTTCAGCAAATCCCGATGACTTCGGCTATCGATATTTCTAAACTATCTAAAAATATGCTTGTTAATTATATTTACTAAATAGGGGGAATCGAACCATGAAAAAAATATATCTGCTATCATTTTAGTAGTATTCATTCTAGGCGTATTTTCGGGATGTGCTTCAAGCTATTCCGATACTTCCCGTATTTTTCAATCAAAAGGTGTATTTACAGCAGATGATATATCTAAAGCAATTGAGCAGGTTACTGATGACAACACCACTGTCTTGGATACAATGGTAGCAGACCTTAACTTCGATGGCGAGGATGAACTTTTGATTCTTTCTTCGTGGGGGAAAAATGAAATACATCTTTTTCATAAAGTAGAAGGCGAAATCAACGAGGTAAGCGTCTTTGGTATGGGAATGCTCAACTACATATCCAAACTGGATTTATTTCCCTGTGAGGAACAAGGCAATCAATTTTATTGTTTTGAGTTTCACTATGATAACGGTGGTGTAATGACTGCTGATGTCATCGCTGCAATAAAAGAGAGTGGCGATAACAAATTTGAGGTGGAATATCTGCTCTCAAGAGGGAAATTAACTTTTTCGGATATTGCTGAGCCGGTGACAAAAGATTTTTATCGGATTGGTTGGAATCCATATGAGATTGAATTGAACGGTAAATATAATGACATAAGTGAATCGGAGTATCAGGAGCTTTACAACAAGCTATTGGGTGCTTAAAATGTTTGAATTAAGAATAGATTTTATTGCTTCAAATAAGTACGACAATAAAGAACAGGGGGTATAATAATGCGAAAAAGGAAATTATTCTGTATTAGTCTTTGTATTGTCGCTGTGCTGACATTAACTGCCTGTAAAGGCGGAGAGCGACTTCCGTCAGAATCCGAAAGTGATTTACAATCGACAAACACAAACAGCGAATCTACACAGGAAAATTCTAATACACCCGATACAAGCAGCAACACCAATCAGAATGATTATGTAATGGATAAAGCTATTCTCAATCAAATCAGCTTGGAAAAGGACGGGCTGACAGAGTTGGAGCTTATGGGTGCATCCGAGGGGGTGGAGTGTCTGACGCTATTCAACCTCCGTTCCTCCGATGGCAGAGATGTATGGTTAAGAGAACTTGATATAACCGAAACGGGTTTTGTAATATCGTTATCACACACACCCAAAACGTCTGATTCTCCATACTACCATTATTTTTGGCTGGATCGGCAGGGAAACGAATCGGACCATGTGTGTTTCGACCTGAAAGATACAATCCCTGATCGTGATTATCCCGAAAAAGGCTTTTTTAAGACGACTTCAGAGGACGGTACCATTGAAGCACGGTACTATACGGACGGAAAGCTCCAAAAATCCATACAGCTGCCCGAATGCCGCCGAGCAAGTTTTACTCCCGATAAGTCGCAGTATCTCTGTATTGACAAGGAGCGTAAAAACCTCACGCTGTATGGTCCGGAAACGAAATCCGCTGTTTCAGTGTTGTCGGTGAAGGACTTTGACCTCGAAGAACCTTGGGTGATGGATTTTGTAAATGTAGTGACTCCGAAGCTTGCAACGGTGACGCTGCTTGAGTATGACGCCGATAAAGTTACCGATTATCACGGCGACGAAAACCTTCGTACATTTTTGCTGGAGCTTCCGACGCTCCGTATCATTCAGCAGCTCCCCGACGGTTCCGAGCTGATGGTGCTGGACGATGAGAATTTCCTGATGACAAAGCAGGAAAATCAAGACCGCCGGATTTCCCGTGCAAAAGCAGAGGACGGCAAGCTGACTGAAACAGAAACGGATTTTGTCATTCATAATACCACGCAATTTTTTAATTCCGCAAATATCACCCTCTCTCCCGAGAAAAAAATAATGCTTATACGGAATTGGGAAACAAATTTTGACAACGGCGGAGCATATATGCGATGCCAAGCGGTTTCTTTGGATAATTTGCAGTCGCTTTGGGAAATAAAAATTACCGGAGAAGGCTACTTTCAACCTGATTTTTACACGCCTGCTGCAATTACTGACGACGCAGTGCTTTATCTGTTCGGCGATTCGTTGAATAGTGGCGATGATAAACCTTTGTATCGTGTGGGTATGAAAAAATAACTTCTGTACAATATAAACCTCACCAAAGCCCGGTAGCTGAGGTGAGGTCAGTCTGTCGAAAAAGTCTTTTTTCTGCGAGAGGCACCCCCACCCCCAACCCCCTCCCCCGAAGGGGGAGGGGGCTATTAGTATACATATGCAGAGGGGTGCTAACGCACCCCTCTGCACTCCCCGTTCTGGGGGCAAGCCCCCAGACACCCAAAGGTTTTTCGACAAGCTGAATCCCTCAGTGAAAGCTGAGGGATTTTTCTGTTGAATTCACAAAAAGCCGAAAATTATTTCGCTCTTTCTTCGAGAATGGACATCATCTCGCCCACGTTCTTCATAGAGCTTACTTCCTTCATCGTGAAACGCATTTTGAATGCTTTCTCAACCGCTGCAATTAACGTGATGTGCTCCAGACTGTCCCACTCCTCGATATCGTCTGCGGTGGTGGTATCGGTGAGTTCTATTTCGTCATTGTCGAACACATCGCGGAAAATCTCGGTGAGTTTTCCCTTAATTTCTTCTCTGCTCATATTGTCCTCCTTAGTCGGGGTTTACTGCGATTACTCCGCACTTGTTGGAATAACCCGCTGTTTCCAATCTCCATGTCGTGCTGCCGTTGTCGTCCGAAATCTTGGTGAATCCAAAACTCTCGTACAACCCCGCAACCATACCGTTCTTTTTGGTGGGGTAGTAGTAGCCGAAAATCTCGGTTATTCCCGCCGCCTTGCACTGTTCAACCAGAGTATCGAGCATCGCGAATTCCATATCGCGTTTCAGCACGCGGCAGCTCATCAGCCACAGCTCAATATGGAGAGCGGCTTGCTCTTTCTTTCCGATTACCACCGATACTATGCCGTTATCGCCGAACTTGTCGGAGAGCTGTCCGCTTAGTCGGATATAATCGGGAGATTTCGCACACTGTTCCATCTCGCTTTGAGTATAACGCTTGGTGGTGAGGTTAAACTGGTTGCTCTTGTTGGTGAGCTGAGTGATGCGGGGGATATTCACCTCGCTGAAATCGCCTATTCGGGCGGTCATTTCAAGGCTCTTGAGGAAGTCCTCATAGCTTGTAAAACTCTTTTCGAGGGACGCACGCTGTGCGTTCGCACGGTACATCTCGCCGCGTGCCGCATCGTCCTCGGAGAGCGTTGTCACCTCGAAAAATCCCAGCTTGTCCATCGCACGGATACTGTCTTCGGGTGTGTCAAACTCCGCTGCGAACACTTCCGGGAGCATAGAGCGTACTATTTCGCGTTCCGCGGGGTTGTCGTCCACGAATACGAAGCTCTCGGGGAGAAGATTCAGCTCCTCGGCGGTTTCGGAGAGATTGCGGGGCTTGGGTTCCCAGTTCGCTTTAATCATCGCGAAGTCCTCGGGTTTTAAAATGCCGCTGGGGTGTTCCAGTCCCGAGATTGCGTTTTCGTGGTCGTTCTTCGAGCATACGGTAAGCAATACGCCGAGCTTCTTATGTGCCTTGAAATACTCCTGAACGGAAGCGTATGTTTGTCCCTCGGAGGTTTCGCTGCCGATTTCCAGTCCCGCCTGTCCGTCGTCGCCCACAACTCCGCCCCAGAGGGTATTGTCGAGGTCGAGTGCGATTACTTTCTTGTTCTTGCCCATCAGCGAGCAGATGATACGTGCCAGATTGTAGGAAAAATCGGGGATAGCGTCCAGCGAGAGAGCGTATTTATACAAATGCCAGCAGCGGGAGTCGCACCATCTGTCCAGCCCGAACGCTGCGGAGAGGTAGTTGATATCGTTGATATAAAAATTCTTGTGAGAACGTGAGTAATCGTAGAATTTCACGTTCAGCCGCGTCACAAAGTCGATTGTGCCGTAGGTGCAGCCGACTTCGCGGTTACCCATAAGTCGGGTTGGCGGCAGTTCAAAGTTATTCTGAATAATGGGGCAGCTGAATTTCTCCGAAATGCTCGTCCACATCTGCTCAAAGCGGGAGTATTCGCTCTCCAGTTTCTGCTCCACGCTGTCGGAATTTTCGAGAACATCGGGCAGAGCGGTGATATTGCGGAATGTGGTGTGGATAAACACAAGCTCGGGCTTGAACTCGTCAAGCTCCGCATTGCCGAACACTGCGTCATTCCAGTACTGTGCATACTCGCTCTCGTAGAACGTGGGTGCAATCCCGCGTTCACGCAGGAAAATCTCCAGCACCTTGATAATATCGGAGGTGGTGGAGCCGCCGAGTACCGCTATTCGCAGCGGCACGGCATTTGCGGAGTTCTCCCGCAAAGTGCGGAGCAGTTTATTCTTTTTTTTGAGAATATCGGAGCCGTCAAAGGGCGGGTAAAGTTCACGCTGCATAGTAACCTCTTATTACATTATTGTCGGGAGCTTGTTCTGATTGCCGCCTACCGCACTGAACGAATTCATAGTGAACAGCAGGTCGGTGATGCCCTTTTCCTTGGCGAATTCGGTGATGCTGCCGTTGAAGTAACGCATATCCGTCACCCAGATTTCCTCAAAGGAACCGACAAGATTGGGTATAAGTGCGTTGCCGTAGCTGTCCTTTACAACAAGGAGCTTTCTGCCGTTCTTGGTTTCGGTCTGAATATGACGAACAACATCGTCCGTACCGAAAACGAGATACCAGCTGACAGGCTTCCAGCCCTGAATGTTAGTGAGAAGCGGCACAGTTTTTCCCGCAGTCAGGTCATTCACAGGGTATTGGGTGACGGTGGTCTGTACGGGAGGAATGTAGTATACAAATTCCTCGGGATTGTCGCGGATTTTGGGATTTTCACTGCTGTAACCGTATAGCGTTCCCACATAGCCTTCCATTACCACTTTCTCGAACTTCGACAAATCGGTAAACGGCACTCCCGCAGCTTTCGCGAAGTCTTCCGCCGCGTAATACGCACCCAGCTGCTGCCAATGGTGGTCGGTGGAGGAGTAGATATGCTCGTTCTTGTGCTTGCCGAGGGTTTCGCACACGTCAATGTTCTTCACATCTTTGAGTGATTCGCCGATGTGTGCTATAACCGCTTTCTCGTCCGATATACCCAAATCCTTTTTATACTTGTCGGGCATATAGTAAGTACCTGATGTCGGGGCTACCAATGTGTAGACGTTCACAGCGTCGCCGAGCTTCTCCTTGTACTGATTGAGAATGCCCGCATAACGCTCCGCACCCTCATTGGTGCCGTAAAAGCGGACAATTCCCCTGCCGTTGCTCATAACAAAAACCTTGTCGGACATTTCGCCCTCGTAAGCGTCTAAATCGGGGTCAACGGGTGCAGGTTCGGAGGAAGTGGACTCGGTCTTGCTCTCGGTCGAAGGCGAGTCAGACTTGGTACTGCTATCGCCGGAAGCCGAACTGTCTTTGGAAGTGTCTGTCTGTGAAGTGCTGCCCGAAGTCGTATCGGAGCTTTCGCCGCCGTCTACAACTATGTTGCAGCCGCTTAGGAGTGATGCTGTGAGAGCTAGTGCTAAGATTGATTTAATACTGTTTTTCATTTGTTTTTCTCCTTATATATTTTCCCATTGATTGGGGATTAGACAATTGTTACGCCACCATCAAATTCTATGCCGAGCTTGCTGCGGAAGTCCGAGATGAACCTCTTCCATGTGCTTCTCATTGGCACAGCATCGTTGAAGTACTCAGAAAAGCCCTCGGGGAACTCGCCGCTGAAGAACGTTTCCACGCTGAACGGGGGACACTTTGCAAGGTCGCGGTTTTCCTCGTCTGACTCTGTGGGACGCGGTGCGGTGTTGATGAAGATGGTGATACCCAGAAGCACCGCAGAAATAACGGATATATTGGCAATATACAGTGCCTTTTTCTTTTTGTCGGGTGTTTTATTATCCATAAAAAATCCTCTCGTATATTAGACGTATGAATTTGGAAAATTACTCGCTTGTTCGCTTAAAATCTCCAGTACAGGAATGCGTTTCTGGTAGCGTCCACCAGCATAATACTGCTGAGTATCAGCAGTCCCGCACAAACTACCGTCCCCGAGATGGAGAGTGCGACTTCGGCTCCGCGGCTCTTTTGCGAGAGCTTCTTGAACCAGTCGATAAGCGGGAACGTGCAGATTACCGCCACAATAATCAGGAACAGGTTGTTGCACAGCGAAATAAGCTCCATATACCCACCCCAACCGTTGGGGTTGAACGGGGTGAGGTTGCGGAGAAATATTCCGAGCGTTTTGAAATCCTCAAAGCAGAAAATTCCGAATCCCACGATAATGACGAGTTTACTGTAAATGTGACGTATCACAATCGGGATTTTCTTCATTCGTTTTTTGCCGATAGCGGTTTCCAGAAGAATAAATGCACCGTAGTACAAGCCCCAGATTATGTAGTTCCAGTTCGCACCGTGCCAAATTCCCGTACAGAGCCACACAAGGAACAGCGAGAGGTACTTGTTACGCTTGCCGAAGAACGTCAGCGGCAGCAGATAATCACGGAAGAACGAGCCGAGCGAAATATGCCATCTCTGCCAGAACTCGGTGATGTCCTTGCACAGGTAGGGGTGGTTGAAGTTCTCGTTGAAGTGGAATCCGAAGAAGCGGCCCAAGCCGATTGCGATATCCGAATATCCCGAGAAGTCGAAGTAGATGTACAGCGAGTAAAGGATAATTCCGTACCAAGAGCCGGCTACAGTAAGCGACGGCACCATATCAAAGGGAGTAGCCCCGTCGCTCGCACCGAACATTGTTTCCACCACGCGGTAGAGCTGGTCGGCAAGGAGTACCTTTTTCGCAAGTCCCACAACAAAGCGGGACAATCCAGCACTGATGTCCTCGAGAGTGGAGCGGCGGTTGTCGATTTCCGCAGCGATAGTTTCGTAACGGACGATAGGGCCTGCAATCAGCTGCGGGAACAGGAAAACGTAAAGCAGGAACTTGAAGAAGTTCTTTTGAACCTCGACCTTTTCCCAATAGCAGTCCACTATGTAGGAAATTACCTGAAAAGTGTAGAAGCTGATTCCCAGAAGTTGTGCAATCTCGGGGACAGGGATTTCCGCACTGAACAGGGAATTGATATTCCGCACGACAAAGCCTGCGTACTTGAATACGCCAAGCATACCGATATTCAGCACAAGTCCCGCGGCAAGGCAGGCTTTGCGGGCACTTTGCTTTTGGAAGTGACCGATACCCCGTGCGATAAAGTAGTTCGCACAGGCGGACGCTAGCAGCAAAAGAATTCGAGTAGGTTCGCCCCACGCGTAGAACGCCAGCGACATCACGATTAGTACGGCGTTTTTACCCTTGATAGTCGGGACAACGCTGTACGTTATCAGGCAAATCGGCAAAAACAGATACAGAAAAATCAGACTTGAAAATATCATTTACATTCCCCTTAAATACATAAAGCCCTCCGGCGGGAGGGCAAAAATTCACAGCACAATATTGGGACAAAGCCATCGTCAGCACAAGGCTGTCAACAGACCGAATCCCCATTGAAAATCTTGAAAATTTGAACGTTCCCCAATTGGTTTAAAAATTATCTATATATGGAAATTATACTATATAATAAGCACTTTGTCAAGTGGTTTTGTAAAAAAACAGGCTGG
Organism: Oscillospiraceae bacterium; assembly: GCA_051882535.1. Taxonomy (GTDB): domain Bacteria; phylum Bacillota; class Clostridia; order Oscillospirales; family Ruminococcaceae; genus CAG-115. The sequence continues at coordinate 3,219 of JBJESA010000151.1, read as the reverse complement.
CGATAAAGGCACATCTACTTCGTCAACGTCACCACGGCAGTGCAAACACGATGTTTGCAGGTTGCCCCAAAAGGGCGGCAAGGATGCCGCCCAACAGAGGGCAACCAAAACAAAGCCTAGCCGTGGTGACGTTTCCTCGTATCTGTTCCTTTCTCGCCAGCCTGTTCGCATACTTTTTCGACAAGCTGAAAATTCCCCCTTCGTGCGTGAAGGGGGAATTTTGAATATGCTGATTAGCTGCGGCCCTTGGATTGAACAAGGGAGATAAGTCGCTCGGCTTCGCTGTCGAGCTTTTCGGCTGTTTCCTTTGCGTTGTAGGAAATCTCGGAGTTGCTCTGTGCAATCTCGGAGATGTGTCCCATGCCGCCGGTTGCATCGCTTACCGACTTCGCCTGCTTTGCGGAAGCCTCGGAGATTCCCGCGATAAGGGCAACGCTCTTGTTGATTTCGCCCATCATGCTCTGAAGCTCCTCGGCTGCGGACTGAGCGGTGATGTTTCCGTTCTCTACAGCGGCGAGGGTTTCGGAGATGAGTTCGGTTGTGCTGTTTGCAGCCTCGGCACTCTTGTTGGCGAGGTTGCGTACCTCGTCTGCTACGACTGCAAAGCCCTTGCCCGCTTGTCCGGCTCTTGCGGCTTCAATCGCTGCATTGAGTGCGAGTATATTGGTCTGGAACGCGATATCGTCAATGGTCTTTACAATTTGCTCAATCTCGTGTGAGTAGTCGGTAATCTTGCCCATTGCTTCGTTTACGCTGTTCATCTTCTCAACGCCGATCTTGAGCTGTTCGCCGGCTGACTTTGCGAAGTTGCTTGCGTCTTCGGCTGCCTTGGCATTATCGCTTACATCGTCTGCGATAGAGAGGAACGCTTCGTTAAGCTGGTCAACGGTTGCCGCCTGAGAAACAGAGCCGTCGGAGATTTTTTCGGATACCGACTTCATCTCTGCGGAGTAGGCGTTAATGCTTTGAGAAGTGTTGAATACATCATCAAGCAGGCTTTCCATAGACGCATTTACGCGGTCGGTTTCTTCCATCTGAGCGTTGATGCTGTCGAGCATACCGTTGAAGCCGTCACTGAGTACATCAAACTCGCGGCAGTTTCTCACATTCATTCTTACTGAATTATCGCCCTTGGAAATCTGTTCGAGGGTGGCTTCAATCTCGCCCAGAGATTTGATAACGCTCTTGTTAATCGCTCTGATTACGAAGAAGGTGAGAATGGTGATTACCACCAGAGTCATCAGCAGGATAATGCCTGTCATAATAATGGTTTCGCCTGTAATATCAAGAACAGGGGAGAGCGTTCCGATGTAATATTCATCGGTCTGCGAAACAGATGTGAAATACAGCTTGCCGTTCACTTTGACGTAAGCACTTTTGCCCTCTTTGAGGTTAAGTGTGCGGTCCTTAATACCGATTTCCTCGGCGGGTTTGCCGATATATTCCTCGTCCATAAACGCCGCCAGAGTTTTGTCGGCCTTGTTTACCGCAAACATTGTTCCGTTTGCACCAACGGTGATGTCTTTGAGTATAACATCGGGCTGGCTGTCCTTGAGTGCGTTTGAGAGGCGGACAGGCTCCATTCCAATCTGAACGATACCGGGCTTGTCCTTGCGTCCAACGCTTATGTATTGGAAGAGAATGCCCGCTGCTCCGTTAAGCTGCGGCTCCTGTGCCAGCTCGTACGACGAATCCTCAATACACTTCATAAAGGGCTTTGTCTGGTCGGAACCCTTGAAATCGAAGCCGAGATATTCCGGAATGGTAGACCAGCGGATAATACCGTCAGCGTCGGTTACGTGGAGTTCGTCAACGCCCAGCGTCTTGCAGGTTTCGTTGAGTTTGTTCTGGTCGTCGAGAATTGCGGGATTAAGGCTTATCATCTCAGCAAATGCTCTTGTCTTTACGAGATATTCCTCGTTAAGCTGTTCGGTGAGAGCGGCGATTTGCTGTTCGCTTTCGGCAAGTCGGTCTTTTGCGTCTTCAATTCTTATTACTGCAGTAGATGTAATGCCCGATTGCGAAATAGTCCATTCGGACACAAACGCCAATACCGTCATAATCGCCAGTGCAATTATAGCACCGCTCAGAATACTGTTTGTGATAATCTTCTTGATGCCTGTCTTCATGCTGACCTCCTGATTTGTTGCTCTGTGTTTCATTTTTCGCAGAATACCGCCGGGAAATCGTTGAATTCTTACATAACTAATAGGGTATGGATATATGCAGAAAAAGCCCCGTTCGATGGAACAAGGCTTTTAGTGGCGGAGATTGAGGGAGTTGAACCCTCGCGCCGGTTACCCGACCTACTCCCTTAGCAGGGGAGCCCCTTCACCACTTGGGTAAATCTCCGTGGTAAATTAAATTTATTCTACGCAATTGCAAGAATAATTATACCACACGTTTTCCAATTTGTCAAGGGGTTTTGCGAAAATATTTTGGCGGTCGGTCGGGGGAGCCGTTCTGTCAAAAAACTTTATCCCTTGACAAAACGGAAAAATAGTTGTACAATATAGAGTGTGTGAGAAAAGCCCATGCTTTTCGTAAAGGGGGAATGCGGGGCTTATCCCCACCCCGAAAGGTTATTCGATATACTGAGAGAACGCGGTGCGTTCTCATTTTAAAAGAGAAAAGGACTGAGCATATTGCCTATAAAAATCCCTGACGGTCTGCCCGCACAGAGCGTTCTCGAAAAAGAACATATCTTTGTAATGACGGAGTATCGGGCACTGCACCAGGATATCCGCCCGCTGCAGATTGGCGTGTTGAATCTGATGCCGACGAAAATTGCGACCGAAACGCAGATTCTACGCTGCTTGTCGAACACTCCGCTTCAGATTGAGGTGGAGTTTATCGGAACTTCCACTTATACGGGAAAAAACACCCCGCAGGAGCATCTTTTTGAGTTTTACAAGACGTTTGACGATATCAAGAACCGCAATTTCGACGGCTTCATCATTACGGGGGCACCTGTTGAACTGATGGAGTTCGAGGAAGTGGACTATTGGGACGAGCTGTGCGAAATAATGAATTGGACGACTACCCATGTTCACTCTACATTACATATTTGCTGGGGTGCTCAGGCGGCTTTGTACTACCACTATGGTATCCCCAAGCATATTCTTGACGAGAAGATGTCGGGTGTGTTCGAGCATCGGCTGCTTACGCCGAAATCGCGTCTGTTCCACGGGTTTGACAGCGTGTTTAACGCACCGCATT
>JBJESA010000150.1:0-2744 GCA_051882535.1 Oscillospiraceae bacterium | reverse complement strand
CACAATGTGCTTATGGGAATAGCCGCTCTGATTATTCTGATTTTCTTTATTCCCTACACCGCTTCGGGCTTCTCGGCTTGCGGAAAGCTGTTCAACTCGCTGTTCGGGTTTGACTATCATGTTGCAATGATTCTCAGTGCGGTAATCATAATCGCCTACACCAGTATCGGCGGATTCCTTGCGGCAAGCACTACCGACCTTATCCAGAGCATCTGTATGACTGTTGCATTGTTTATCATCGTTATTTTCGGTATCAACAATGCAGGCGGCATTGAAGCTGTTATTGAGAATGCCAAGAGCATTCCCGGCTACTTCTCCTTAACCTCGCTTCACGATTACGGAAGCAATTCAAGCGTTCCGTATACGTTCTTGAACATTATTTCCACTTTGGCGTGGGGACTTGGTTACTTCGGTATGCCGCACATTCTCCTCCGCTTTATGGCGATTGAGGACTGCAACAAAATCAAGACCTCAAGAAGAATTGCGTCTGTCTGGGTTGTAATCTCTATGGCAATCGCCGTTCTTATCGGTATAATCGGAAACGCTATGGTTGCAAACGGAAGTATCACGGTACTCTCAGACCCCGAAAACCTCAAAACGGTTTCCACCGATTCCGAAACCGTAATAATGAAAATGGCAATGCTTATGAGCGAGAACGGCATTTTGGCGGCTCTTGTCGCAGGAATTATCTTCGCAGGAATTCTTGCCTGCACAATGTCCACCTCCGACTCGCAGCTTCTGGCGGCTTCTTCGAGTATGTCCGAAAACTTCCTCAAAGGCGTATTCAAGATTAAGCTCACCGAAAAGCAGTCAATGCTGTTTGCAAGACTGGTTCTGCTTGTAATCGCAGTTCTCGGAATCGTAATCGCATGGAATCCCAACAGCTCCGTATTCGGAATCGTATCGTTTGCGTGGGCGGGCTTTGGTGCAACTTTCGGACCGGTAATGCTCGCTTCCCTCTTCTGGAAACGTTCCAACAAATTCGGTGCAATCGCAGGAATGGTTTCGGGTGGTGTAATGGTATTCGTATGGAAGTTCCTTATTAAGCCCATGGGCGGCGTTTGGGGAATCTATGAACTTCTTCCCGCGTTCATCGTATCGGCCATCTTTATCGTGGTAGTATCGCTGCTCACAGCAAAGCCCGAAAAGGAAATCACCGATGAATTTGAAGAAGTAAAATCAGCCAAGAACTAAATCATATCAAATAAGCGGGAAGTTTGTACTTCCCGCTTTTTATTGTTTCAAGGTATAATGAAAAATCTGTTGACAATAGTCGTTTGATGTGGTAAAATGAGAGATAGAAAAATAATTGAGAGGAAGATATAATGAAAAAGCATCTCTTAACGGCGATACTGTCTTTTGTTTTAGTCGGAGCAGTGACCAATTCCGGCGTTGTATCTGCGGAATCGGCGAGCCACACCCACGACTACAAACTAGTAGGGACTACCCCCGCCACCTGTGCGGTTGAAGGCTCGAACTCCTACAAATGCGACTGTGGCGACACCAAAACCGAGGTTATCCCGAAAGTCCCCCACGCCTATTCTCCCGAAAACATCATCGAACCGACCTGCACAACCAACGGTGCCAAAATCAAGATTTGCACTGTCTGCGACAATATGAATATTGACACCATAGACAAGTTGGGACACAATTTCTCCGCCGAATGGACGGTCGATAAAGAAGCAACCTGTGATGCGGAAGGCTCTAAGTCGCACCACTGCACACGATGCGAGGAGAAATCGGAAGTTACGGTACTCCCCAAAACCGAGCATACATACACCTCGGAAACAACCAAGGAACCCACCTGTGCAGCAAAGGGAATAAAGACTATCACCTGCTCCGGCTGCGGTGATACCAAAACCGAAGCAATTCCCATGCTTGAGCATACATTCACCTCGAAAGTAACCAAAGAAGCCACCTGCACCACAGCGGGAGTTATTACAAACACTTGTTCGGTCTGCTCCGAAACACGCACCGAATCAATCCCCGCACTTGGTCACAAGTTCGGCGAATACAAAATCACCCAAGCCCCCACCACCACTAAAGAAGGCACAAAGCAAAGAGTATGCAGCGTGTGCGGAGGCATTGAGAAAGTATCTATTCCGAAATTATCTCAAGATAATAATAACTCAAGCAGCAGTTCCAATAGCGGCACAAGCTCAAGCAGTGGCAACAGCAGCTCCGGCAGTGGCAATAGTGGCTCTACCTCAGGCGGTGGAAACACTTCCTCCGGCGGTAACAGTGGCTCCACCTCGGGTGGTGGAAACAGCAGCACTTCCGGCAGCGGAAGCAACGGTTCAACGGGTGGCAACAGCGGTTCGGGCGATACTCCGAACAGCGATTCAGCCAATAACAGCGGCTCGGGGACTGCTTCAAACGGCAGCAGCTCCGCAGGCTCCAACGGCGAAACCTCCCAACCCTCGGAAAGCGTTTCTTCAAACACCGAAGAGAACAATTCCGGCGAACCTGTAACCGCAGGCCAATTCATCAAGGATAACTTAATCGTAATTCTTATCGCAATCTGTTCTTCAATTGCAATCGCAATTACCATTATTCTTGGAATTCTCACTAAGAAAGAGAAGAACCGCAGAACAATCAGAAAAACAGACGATTCGGACGATGAAGACGACGAAGAATAAACTAATAGCCCCGTCAAAGACGGGGCTACAGCTTGTCGAAAAAGTCTTGAAACAGGCTGGCGAGAAAGGTACAGATACGAGGAAACGGCACCACGGCTAGGCTTT
>JBJESA010000149.1:0-2775 GCA_051882535.1 Oscillospiraceae bacterium | reverse complement strand
GTGCTAACGCACCCCCACTCCCCCGTTCTGGGGGCAAGCCCCCAGACCCCCAAAGTTTTTTCGACAGACTGACGGCTCCCGCCAAATCACGGGAGCCGTTTTGTTTATTATTCGTTAAGTGCCTTTACCGCCTCGGGGAACGGCATAAGGCTGCGTTTTAGTATTCCGTGGATATGTGCTATCGCTGTGCCGTAGTTGGTAATCGGAGTTCCGCTGTCGAGGGTTTGCTTTACGCGGTACTTCATTTCGCGGTCGTTGAGCATACAGCCTCCGCAATGCACAACAAGTGCGTACTTTGATAAGTCCTCGGGGAATTCGCCGCCGGAGGTGAACTCAAACGAGAGGTTTTTTGCGGTGTAGTCGGAAATCCATTTGGGGAGCTTTTGAGTTCCGATGTCGCCGCACTGACGGTGATGAGTGCAGCCCTCGGAAATCAGCACGGTATCTCCGTCTGCGAGTTTGTCAAGCGTTGCCGCACCTTTAACTGCGGAGATGAGGTTGCCCTTGTACCGTGCGAACAGTATCGAAAACGAGGTAAGCAGAATGTCCTCGGGAACATCTTTCGATACTCTCCCGAAAGCCTGCGAGTCGGTGATAACCATTTTCGGCTTTTTTCCGAGTGCGGCAAGTGCGTTCGGAAGCTCCGTGTCGCGGACTACTACCGACACCGCCCCCGCGTCCAGAATATCGCGGATTGTCTGCTGCTGCGGGAGGATAAGCCGCCCCTTGGGTGCTGCCTTGTCGATGGGGACTACCAGCACTACAAGGTCGTTTTCTTCGATAAGGTCGGCGACAATGCGTTTTCCGTCCTCCTCGGACTTGGCGAGCGAGCCGATAGTATCTTTAAGTTCTTCAATGCCCGCACCCGTCTTTGCACTGACATACACGGTGTTTTCGGCGGGTGGCATTGCTTGTCGCAGGTCGGACTTGTTCCGCACGATAATATAGGGGATATTCTTTGCGGTGAAACATGCGATAAGGTCGTTTTCAACGGGGGAGAGGTCGCCCTCGGCTTCCGTCACCAGAACGGCAATATCGGTGAGGTTCAGTGCCTGACGTGCTTTCTTCACGCGGAGTGTGCCAAGTTCGCCTTCATCGTCAATTCCCGGAGTGTCAATGATGACCACGGGGCCTAGTGGCAGCAGTTCCATCGCTTTCTTCACGGGGTCGGTGGTTGTGCCTTTTACATCGGATACCACTGCGAGTTCCTGACCGGTGACGGCGTTTACCACGCTGGATTTTCCCGCATTACGTAAGCCGAAAAAGCCGATATGTACGCGGTCTGCAGAAGCGGTTTCGTTAAGTCCCATTTTGTCCTCCTTATAATCTCAAATCAGAAGCGGAAATCACGGCTGTTGGAATTCTTGATGTCCTCGATATGCTGAGCCGCAATATTGCGTACCTTTTCGGTGGGTATTTTCTTCAATTCGTCCTCAATCATCTTAAAGCCCACAGCCTTGGTTTCTTCGGAAGCGTAGTCCACAAGATATTCGGTGAGCGTCATAAGTGCGTTGGGGTGGCAGCAGTTGAGAATCTGACCGTTCTTGCACAGTGCCATAAAGCGGTCGCCCGTTCTTCCCTCGCGGTAGCAGGCGGTGCAGAAGGACGGTATGTGGTTTTTCTCCATAAGCCATCTTACCACTTCGTCAAGAGTACGCTGGTCGGAAACGTCGAACTGCTCGGAGTCGTGCGGGCGTTCTTCCTCGGTGTAGCCGCCGACAGAGGTGCGTGACGCACCGCTAATCTGCGAGATACCCATATCCAGCACCTTACCGCGTACTTCCTCGGATTCTCTTGTTGAAATAATCATACCCGTGTAGGGAACAGCAAGACGGATACAGGCGACAATCTTCTCGAACATCTCATCGGAGATGGAGTTGTCGAACACATCGGGGTCGATGTCGTCTGCGTGCTTAACACGCGGAACGCTGATTGTGTGCGGGCCTACACCGTGAACTGCCTCGAGATGTTCTGCGTGCATAAGCAGCCCCGCAAACTCGTATTTGTAGAGTTCCAGACCGAACAGAACGCCCAGTCCCACGTCGTCAATGCCGCCCTCCATCGCTCTGTCCATCGCCTCGGTGTGGTAGGCGTAGTCGTGTTTAGGGCCTGTGGGGTGGAGCTGCAAATAGCTCTCTTTGTGGTAGGTTTCCTGAAAGAGAATATATGTGCCGATTCCCGCTTCTTTCAGCTTGCGGTAGTTCTCCACGGTGGTGGCGGCGATATTTACGTTTACACGGCGGATAGCACCGTTCTTATGGTTGATGCTGTAGATGGTCTTGATGCTTTCAAGAATGTACTCGATAGGGTTGTTTACGGGGTCCTCGCCTGCTTCGATTGCAAGACGCTTGTGTCCCATATCCTGCAAAGCGATTACCTCCGCACGGATTTCATCTTGGGTGAGCTTCTTGCGTGCAATGTGCTTGTTCTTCATGTGATAGGGGCAGTATACGCAGCCGTTTACGCAGTAATTAGAGAGATAGAGCGGTGCGAACATTACAATTCTGTTGCCGTAAAATGCGAGCTTAATCTCCTTTGCGATTTTGTAGATTTCCTCTATCTTCTCGGGGATTTCACAGGCAAGGAGCACGGACGCTTCTCTGTGCGTGAGTCCGCTGCAAACGCAGCCCGTCGCGGTTTTGCGGGGACGTGCTTTTTCAAGAATGCTGTCGATAAGCTCGACGTTGTTCTTGTTCGCTTCTGCGTAAGCGATAGTTTCGAGGATTTCAGCGTCATTGATGAACTCCTCTGCCTTCAAAGATTTGGGATTGTAGA
>JBJESA010000148.1:0-11997 GCA_051882535.1 Oscillospiraceae bacterium | reverse complement strand
AATTTTAAAAAATCTTTTATTTTTTTCATCTGTCTACTTGACAGGGGGCACTTCAATTCGACTTCGGGATTTACATTTCACATTCCACTTATCTCAGGTGCGGCAGCAGTTCTTCAAAGACTTTTTCGGCACGCAGACGGCGCTCGTCGCTGAGTTCGTCCAGCTTGCGGTAAAACGTTCCGAGTTCCCGCCGCTGAGTGCCAAAAATAATGTAGTCAAGCGACAGTTCCAATTTCTCGGAAAGAAGCACCAGCGTATCCAGCGACATTGACTTCATTCCACGCTCTATCTCGTAAATATAGTGCGTGGTTACGTTAATCATCTCGGAGAGATTTTCTTGAGTTAATCCAAGCTTTTTCCGTTCTGCTTTAATTCGGCTTCCAATTGCTATCAAATCCATTCTTGTTCCTCCATAGCAAAATCCTTTATGTATAGTATATATCTTTTAGCTATAGTTTTAAACTTGCTGATTGATAATATAAATATTACCATTCGCTACATTAAGAAAGAATTAGCCGAATGCGATTATAGGGGTGAGAACAGGACAAACTCCATCTTGAATTGTAACGGAGAATATGCTATAATATGGATTAGTACATTTGTTTTTCTATGAACAACAAACCGAGCGGCTTGCAGTTTGGCGTATATCGAAATAATCCGCGAGTGAATATAGAATTCTGAGGTAATCAAAATGTTAAATAAAGAAAAAACAACAGACGAGTTGATGAATGAGATAAAGCAGACACGCGAGATTGATAACTTCCTCGAGAAAAATGACAGCGAGTTTGTGAGCGAACCGCTTCACATAATTCTTAATAAACTGCTTGAAGAAAACGGCTTGAAAAAAGCCAAAGTGGTGGCGCACAGCGGATTGAATAGGGTGTATTGTTATCAGATTTTTTCGGGAAAGAGAATTCCATCCCGCGATAAGCTTATCGCTATCTGCTTTGGGTTTCAGTTTGATTTGCAAAGGACTGATGCGTTACTAAAAGTCGCGGGATTTTCTCCGTTGTATGCCCGGAATAAACGTGATGCTGTTATTATCTTTGCAATTTCCTCAAAGAAAAGCATTTTTGGGGTGAATGAGCTTTTGTTTGATGGCGGGTTCGACATTCTCACGGCTTGAATTTGCGAATAAAAATGCTCCGAAAGCGTTGCGACTTTCGGAGCTTTTGTCATTATGAGATAGAAAGTATTAAACGAGATGATTCTATGTCATTGGTTTTACTATCGATGCGGTATTCAAATGTTATATCCACAGGTACACCATTTGATGTTGTATTGAAATACCAAGAAAGACCATTTTTACTGGCTTGCATTTTATATTTATAGGGCTCGTTGAAGGAATCAACCATTTTTTGGATATAATATTCGGTTTCCGCAAGACTTATTATTTGCCAGGTGATTTTGTACGATTTATTTGTTTGTTGGACACTTGTGACGTAATCGCTGAGTTTTGGTATGTAATTCGGCAAAGAGGCAATCTCCCATTTTAGTTTACGTTTTTGTGTGTCGGTTATGGTTGGATCGGCAAGCTTCAGGTTAAGGGGCGGATATATAAATTTGTCAGACAATGGATAAATATTGAAATATGCGATAGGTTCCTCTTCGCCACCCCATAGTATTATTATTTTATACTCCGGGTTACTAATGGTCCAACTAAAATAATTGAAGCTTTCAATTGTTGTTGTCAGAGTTGATTCTTCTCCCAGATATTCGTGAGAAGCACGAACAAGCATTTCAATATCTTCTTTTGACATTGAATACCATTTGATAAAGAATCTGAATGGTTCTTCACTAAAAAAATCGCCAAATGTATAATAATCAACGCTGTTTACAAATTTTGGACAGCCTTCCGGGAAGATGAGCAAGTCCCAGCCAACATCATACTCTTTTTCTGTTTTTATGGGTAGCTCTATCGGCTTTTCAATAGGTTTAACAATAATTGATGTGCTGCTTGTTGTGGTTGATGCCGGCTTGCTCGATTGTGATGAAGTTGTGCTTGAGGTGCTTGAAACTGAAATGTTGGTTTGTGATGATGTCATACTTGATTTGTTTGGAACTGAGGTGCTTGATTGTTGCGAAGTCGTACTTGACGTTTTAGAGGTTGAAATGCTTGATTGTGGTGAAGCTGTACTTGATGATGTTGAAGAAATTTGATTTGAAGAACTTTGACTTGACGATGTGCTAGAGGTTTCCGTTTCCGAATATACCGAATCGGGAATGTTATCGCTTGTTGAGATGTTTTCGGGAACGACCGGCTTGCTGCTAAGCCCATAATTCAGAAGAACAATACATGAGGCTGCCGCCACTGCCCCACAAAGCGGGAGGATTACGAATGGCATTACTCTGCTGCATTTGAGTGCGGTTTTAACGGCTTTAATCGAGGAAAAACGCTGTTCGGGATTGAAGCGAATACACTTTTCGATAACTCTTTTGTAGGGACAATGTGCGTAGTCTTCCTCCAAAAGCAATTTTATTGTAACGCCAAACGAATAGATGTCGCTGCGTTCATCGGTCTGCATAAATCCGTATTGCTCGGGTGGAGCGAATCCGTCTGTTCCGATAAAACGCGTGTCTTTATCAGAGGTAATTTTCTTGAGCCGAGCAGTGTCAAAGTCGATGAGCTTGATATGCCCATCGTTGCACATAATGATATTGGACGGTTTCACATCGCGATGGATAACATTCTTCTCGTGGAGTGCAGAAAGTGCGTCGCACAGTTCCAACGCTACTCTGAAAACCTCTTTAGGGGGAATTCTGCGTGATGACAGGGAAAAGCCATCGGCGTATTCAGTGATGAGATAATCATCGCCAATCTCGCAAATTTTCGCGATGTACGGTGAATCTATTCGAGCAATTTCCCGAATAGCGTCGTTCGGGAAATCACAGGTTTTCTCTATGTATTGTTTATTCTCAAACTCGCCGAGCGTTATCTCACATTTCTCTGACGAGTAGATTATTCTTTTATCGGTAAGTTTCATCTTCAACTTCAAAACTATCTCCTGATATTCCCGAAATTCTGCAACCTGCATTTTTGACGGTTGCCGTGTAGAGAAAGTCTACTATTGCTATTATACTTCATTATAGGATATATTGTCAAGTCGGAAACAGGATTTTTTAGTAACAGGGGTTTCTGTTATTGCTCAATTACTTCATTCTTATTCTAGCCCTGCAGGGCAGCAATATGCTTGTTCAGAATAAGAGCATATTGTAGATTGAGATTATCGGCTGTTCTACGTCATCTCTTTGAAATATGAAAAAGGAGCAGCCAAATGGTTGCTCCTTAAAGTTGTTATAAACCGAATTTCCCACGATATTTCTGAGGATTGTCCATATATTCTCGATATTGCTCTCTCATACAATTGCCACACGGGCGGTATCCCGCTGCAAGAGCTGTTTTTTCATCAGCAAAAAAGACACGCGACTGTTCGTAACTTCCCGAAAAACGTTTGATTGCAGAAAGTGCATAGGGGCAATCCAGACGTCCGTAAATTTTTTGTTTACTATTTCCGCCCAAGGCACCCGGTGTTTCCGAAAGGTATTCTTTTCCGTCAGAGCCTAGCAATTTATACTCTTGCACCCCCTAATATTAATCAGCTCTCAAATTCGTTATACTACAAAATCCGCATAAAGTCAAGCTTTTTTGGCATTTTGCATAGAGAAAACGAGGGTGTTTTTTCCCCTCGCTTTTGTGCAATGTGATATCTCTTTTCAGTGCTTGTTTAATCGCTTGGGATACTCGATTGAAAGTCCTTGCATAAGCCAAACAAACTGCTCGCGGGTAAGCAGTTTTGCCTCTGCGCAATTCCTTGGTCACTGAAAACTGCCGTTGTCCTGACACTTGTACATCAGCAAAAATCCGTCGCCCTCCAACAAAAGAGCCTTCAATCTGTCATGCCGTTTTCCGCAGAACAGGAACAGACTTCCCGAACACGGCTTAAGACCGAAATTCTGCTTTACGGTCGCTCCCAGATCGTAAATCAACAACCTCATATCTGTGTACCTGCAGACGATATACACCTGTTCAAAATGTGCTTCTTTCATCATGACGACAGTCCTTTCAGCAACGTCGTCAGTATTTAGTGCAATTATCTCGTGTTGTTCTTCTTACTTTGTTGTCGCTTCCCGGAGCTTTCTCAACCTGTAATAAAACGTCTTTGTGCTTAAGTTTTTCTCTTTGCACCATCGCCGAACTGTTTGCCCGTTTGACTGATACTCGCTGTATATCATTTGTCAGTTCCGCAATTTCACCTGCTTTTTCGTTTCCGCTATCTTATCCACTCTATCCAACTCCAATCCGGTCCATAGACTTCGTTAGACCTCTTTGGTTTTAGTTTACAACTTTCCCTTGTCTAGGTCAAGCCGCAGGATTTTTGGGCGTATATTTTATAACAAATTCAGCAAAATGTTTAATTATTCTTCTATTATAATGTGTATAACTCATTAACTGTGTCAAAAAATAATACAGATTTTTTGGTTATTTTAGCCAAAAAATATTGAATTAGGATAAAAGTATTGAATTATACCTTAATAAGTTGTATAATTTAAGATGGTAGACTATTCTATCAATTGCTTTAGAAAGGAAGGTATCAGTATGGCTGCGAACAAGAAGAAACCACTATATTCAGTTGTATCTTATTTCTGTGGTTGTGGTGGTTTGGATTTGGGCTTCCGCGGTAACTTTAGATACCACGATGAAAATTACAGCAAACTTCCATTTGATATAAAGGTTGCTTATGACAATGAGCCACGTTGTATCAAAACTTATAATGATTATTTTGGGGAAGGGCACGGTATTGCTCAGGATGTTACAGAGCTTGATGTCTCAGAAGTTGTAAAAGCAGATGTCTTGATTGGAGGATTTCCCTGTCAAGAGTTTTCTTCTTGTGGTCCCCTTGGTGGATTAGAAACAGAACGCGGACGACTGTATGAGACGCTTATTACTTATATGAACCACCATCATCCTAAGATAGTTGTTGGGGAAAATGTCATTAATCTGGAAAGAATGGATAATGGTGCAGTTTTAAAAAAGATTACGGATGATTTATCAAATGCAGGGTATAATGTAGAAGTGTGGAAAATGTTTGCTCCTGACTATGGAATTCCACAGCGAAGGACAAGGCTAATATTTATGTGCGTCCGCAATGATATATTTGAAAAATATGGTTCTCCTCAAAAGCCTGCTGCTAAATTCACAAAAAATTATCGTAGTATTGAATGGGCTATTGGCGACTTAATTGGAATTACAGATAATAGTATTCCAAACCAAGGTGATTATTTTGGCGCATCCCGAGCAAAAAAAGGGAACGGGCAGGGTGATGAAAGCAATAAAAAGGATTTACCAGCTTACACAATTAGAGCAAATCCAAAATCAAGGGTGCAGTTTCACTATTCTCTTAACCGTAGGTTAACAGTTCGAGAGTGTGCAAGAATACAAACATTCCCAGATGACTTTGCTTTCTCTTTTAGCAAAACAGTTAATATTTCTCAAATTGGAAACGCAGTTCCACCAGTTTTAGCGCATTTAGTTGCAACAAGTGTGGCGAATTATCTCAATCAAATTGAAGGAGTTGATAAAAATGAACCCAAATAACATGGATATTACACCTACACCTCGAATATTGCGCACATTGGGCGAAATCCCTTTTCAAGTTTGGCAGTGTATTGCAGAACTTATTGACAACTCTATAGATGCTTTTCTATCTGATACAGCAGGAACAGCTTGCGGTGATGAAAAGCATATTACTGTTAGCTGGGACTCTGATAGTGTTGCAACCATAAACAGAACCATAGAAATTAAAGATAATGCTCGCGGAATGTCAATTGAAGACCTTCAAAATGCTGTTAGAGCAGGTTATTCGAGTAATGAACCAATAGGAAACCTCGGCTTATTTGGAATGGGATTTAACATTGCCACCGCTCGTCTTGGTGAAGTTACGCAAATTATGTCAACACGGAAAGGCGATACCGAGTGGGTAGGAGTTAAAATTGATTTTCAAAAACTGATAGAAACAAAGAGATTTGATGCTCCAATTATACGTGCTAGTAAAGAAAATGTGGAAGAATCCGGAACAAAGATTACCATATCAAAACTTCATTCAGGTATTATTTCGGATTTGTCATTAAAAGAGAACGACATAAGACGTCGACTTGAGAGCACATATACTCCTTTGCTGAATTCTCAAGACATTATTATTCAGATTAAGGGAAAGCAATTGCATGCCAAGAATCATTGCGTATGGTCAGAATCCCGCTATGTTCGATATCTGGATCAGAATGTTCCTGCAAGGATTACAATTGACCGAAACCTCGGTGATGCTCTATTTGATTTATCGAAAAACTGTTACCTTACTCCTGACGAGGCAGAAGAATATTATTCTATGCAACAAGAAGGGAAACCGCTCCCCGATACTATTGTAGAGCGCTGCAAACGGCTTACGGGATGGATTGGTATCCAAATGATTTTGGTATAGATTTTATTAGAAACGGAAGAAAGATTTTAGTATCTGATAAATCTCTGTTCCAGTATGAGAATCCTATTACCGGTCAGAAAGATCTTCAGTATCCGTTAGAACTCGGTACATCAATAGGTGGTCGTATCATTGGAGAGCTAAATGTTGATTATCTTCTGCCTACATATCAAAAGAATGATTTTGATCGTTCGGATAGATCATGGGCTCAAACTGTTGAAGCTCTTTGTGGAGTTGGTCCTTTTCTCCCCAAAGCCCGCAAAGCTTTAGGTTTTAGCGAACCAAACAACTCACCTTTAGGTGTTTTGGTGAATGCATATCGCAGAGTTGATAAGGGAACTAAGTGCTTATTTGCTCCCAACGATGTTGCTAAAAGATATGCTGGAGAATTCAATAAAGGTGTTAGCAATTATCTTGATGATACTTTATGGTGGAAAGCGGCTCAGGAAGAAGATCAGAAACAAAGTTCGGGAGGCACTCGACTTACAACTTCTGTAAATACTGGTGATACACCTTCTGATGATGTTAATTCTTATCTTGGCGGTTCAATAGGAAATATTTCAAATAACAACACCAATGGCACACACAATTCGCTAGGAATCCCAAGCTCTACATCAGATCATCCTGCAACTACACCATCTGTTTCAACGCAAGATATTACATCAAAACTTGACGAACTAATTCAGAACTCTACTCCTGTTCAGCAGATGACAGGTCGAAACTATCATTTTGGTAATACTGGTTCGCTTAATGTAAGGGTATATGAACTAAATAAAGGTGATATACGTTATCATGGCGAACGTAAGCCATGTTATTTTTACTCCGATGGCGTGGATTGTGATTTTATTTATGATCCAAATCATATTTTGCTTAAACAATACCCTGTTTCTCCCAAAATACTCCTTTTACTTTACCTTGCAGAGAAACTCAAAGCCAGAGATAGCCTTCCAGATATTGTATCTGTATTTGCGTTGCTTGTTGAAACCACTATGACAGATTCGAAAGTTGATAGGCTATCACTCCAAGATAGAGCTAATAGTGCTTTTGAGCTGTTACGCCAAAAACTGGTTATTGCATTGAAAGATAAAGCGCAGGATGTAATAAATTGCATTCACGAATCTGCTGGAGAAGTCGAAGATACAGTAAATGCCATTGTTCAAGCGAGTCCTTCTCTGCTAAAACCTTTTCAAGAAAAAAGTTCGGATAGTTATGATGTAATGGAATATGTGCCACCCAAGACTCTATATAGATTGATTGAGCATTTTCCAGAAAGTGTTTTTGACGGAAAGGTTCTTAAGACTCCATATTGTAGCATTAATCTTAGTGATGAAAATGCAACTATTCGTACAAGAGAAGAATCCAAAGAGCGTACACTTGCATTTCTCAAAGATGCTTTACGTCTAATCTCCGGATATAATCAACAAGTACAAAAGGATGAACTTACTCGTGCATCATTGAGTGTGGATTTCCTTATGAAGGAGCTAAATTGATGAGTTTTTATACCGATGATATTTCAAATGGCTACAATTGGAGAGGTTTGGAGCGGGCTATAGCTAGACTTATGGGTCATTTAGGATGGAAAAACATAAATGTCATCGGAGGTGCCGGTGATAAGGGCGGAGATGTTATTGGCACCAAAAATGAAGGCGACCAAGTTAAAACTTGGGTTGTTCAATCAAAGGCTGTATCGGGTGATAGGTACATTGGTCCAAAAGCATTGCAGGAAGCTATTGATGCTCTTTCGTTTTACGATGTCAATACTGCAGCAGTTGCAACAAATGGAGAATTTACCCAAACAGCTCGTCAACGACAGATTGAATTGGGAAATAATGGCTATAATCTCAAACTATGGAATGGTGCTTTCTTAAGAGCGCTAATAGATCAAATGCCAAGTGAACATGCTGGTCATAGAGAGTTGCGTCCTTATCAAGATAGTATCGTAAATAAAGTTGTATCCGCTTATGACAGTGGCAAAAAAAGAGCATTTTATATTGTTGCAACAGGACTTGGAAAAACTGTAATTGCAGCCACTATTGCTCGCCAACTTTGGGATAAAGGATGTCATAAGATTTTAGTGTTATGTCATGCAACAGATTTAGCATTGCAGCTTGAGCAGGGTTTTTGGCCTCAGATTACAAAAGATATTCCAACCTCTGTATTTTTTGATGGATTATCTCCACGTAATACGGAGGGAATAGCATTTGGTTTATACCAAAGTCTTTATGGTTACCTTCCAAGCATAGAGCCAACAGAATATGATGTTGTAATTGTAGACGAGGCTCACCATGCGCTTGCCCATGGCTTTAGAACATGCCTTGAACACTTAAAACCAAAATTTCTAATTGGTATGACGGCTACTCCATGGCGGGGTGATGGTCAGAGCTTATCAAGTCTTTTCGGCAATCCCGTTGAAAAGGTTTCGCTTGTAGATGGAATGGCTATGGGTTTTCTTGCTCAAGTTGATTACAGAATACTATGCGATAATGTCGATTGGGATGGTTTGAAAAAGATTAGTAAGCAAAAATTGACTATTAGGGATTTAAATAAACGTCTTTTTTTACCGCAAAGAGATGAGGCAGTTATAGCAGAATTACAACGCACACTACAACACATTCCAAATCCCAGAATAGCGATTTTTTCTCCTTCAATTGAACATAGCAATAGATTTTCGGATATGCTTTCTGCTGCTGGTATTCCTTGTGCAGCACTCTCAAGAGTTGATAAAGCCGAGCGTAGAAGAAGGCTTTTAGCATTTGCATCTGGAACTTATCAAGCAGTCTGTGCTGTGGATGTTATGAATGAAGGTATAGATATTCCTGATGTTAATGTGCTCATTTTCTTAAGGGCTACTCATTCAAGAAGAATATTTGTTCAACAACTAGGACGTGGTTTACGATTATCTGAAGGCAAAGAAAAAGTTGTTGTCCTTGATTTCGTATCAGATATACGACGCATGGCAGAAATGATAGAAATGAATCGAGAAGGTAAAATGAAGGGTGCTCAAAACGAGGTCCTATACCTAAAAAATGGATTTGTTTCGTTCTCTGATGCAAAAGTTGAGAAGTTTGTTAATGTATGGATAGAAGATGTTGCTGATTTAGGCGGATCTGATGACGAAGTGAAATTGACTTTTCCGGAGGGATTTTAAATGGCAAAAACTAGTGTTCCTGAATCTAAACTGAAAAAGGTTAAAAGCACAATCATAAAAAAAGCCGATGAATTCGGATATTTGACACGTAGTCGTATAGAGAATGGTACTTTCATGGACAATCTAGTTAATGATCCTGACGTTGGCGGTATTCTTAAAGAATATATGCCCAAAGAAATCATTCGAACATACATAAAAGATGGAGTTCTAAACGCTTACACAAAATCTAAAGCAAAACAAATAATGTCTTCATATACACCTGAATTAGTAATTCAAAAAGTATATAACAAGTCAGCGATGGTAATTCAAACTTGTAATGGTAAGCAGACTGGTGTTTTCGTTCTAAGAAGTTCTGATAATGAAATTTATGTTATAGGTAGTGGTACTGTTCTCAAGTGGGAAACCGCTCTGCGTAAGGCATTAGACCTTATTTCACAACAGCCAAAACTTAGGATCGATGATATTACTCCAGATATATGCTTGCGATTAGTAGAAGGGGGGCAAAACTTAACTGAGTCTGAAAAAAATCATATCATTTCTGCTTTGGATGCTATAAAGGTTAAAGCGTTTTTTTGCAAGTGAATTCAATTACTAAAGTTACCCCATTCATTTTTGAATGGGGTTTGTTGTGAATTCACAGTATCCTCCCACTAATCCCGCAGCTTGACCCGGACAAGGGAAAGTGGTAAACTAAATCCAAAGAGGACTAACGAAGTTTATGGACCGGATTGGAGTTGGTTAGAGTGGATGAGATAGCGGAAACTAAAAAGCATGTGAAACTACAGAACTGGCAAACGATGTACAGCGAGTATCAGGCAACAAGCAGGCAAAAACGGTTCGCCGATGGTGCGAAGAGAAAACTTGAGCACAAAGACGTTTATTACAGGTTGAGAAAGCTTCAGGAAGCGGCAATAAAGCTAGAGCAGCACGAGATAGTCCCTGTAAGAGAGTGTGTTGAAGAAACGAATATGCCCACCTCCAATACAGGAGTTATCCGAATCAACGGGTGCTGGATAAGCACAGAACTGCTACTGAACATATCACCGAAGCTGCTGATGGCACTGCTGAAAGGGCTGTCGTCATCCTGAAAAAAGCAAATTTTGAGCAGGTGTATATTGTCTTCGGCTACACAGATACACGGCGATAGAATGATGGTCTGGCAACGATTCTAAAACAGAATTTCGGATTTGAGCCGTGTTCGGGAAGTTTATTCCTGCTCTGCGGAAAACGGTATGACAGATTGAAGGCTCTGCTGTAGGAGGGGGACGGATTCCTGCTGATGTACAAGCGTTTGGACGATAAAAAAGTGTCCCGAATGCGGCGAAGAAATGGTCTGCATCGGCGAGGAGTTTGTCCGTAGTGAGCTGAATATTATCCCTGCACAGATTTCCGTAATCGACTACTATCGGAAGAAATACAAGTGCAAAAAGTGCTAAGATGAAACCTTGCAAACGACATAATCGCAGCTGAAATGCCCGTTTCGGTCATCAAGAAAAGTATGGCGAGCACGGGGTCAATTGCGTATGTGATCCAGTAGAAATACCTGCTCGGCACACCGCTTTACAGGCAAGAGCAATACTGGAAAGAGCAAGGGATTGAGCTCAACCGAATAACGCTTGCAAACTGGATATCAGCAGTTCTGTGTGGATTAAACCGTTGTGTGAATGCAGGATGGCGCTGCCTTGGAGCACAAAATGGCACTGTATCTTTACCATCCCACGCGAACAGCGAAGGTGGTCGAAGATGTGCTCGGGGACTACACCGGTTATCTCCAGGCGGATGGTTATTCAGCTTACAATGTGGTTGTAAATGCCAAATGGCTGGGCTATTGATTGCATGTAAGGTTAATATGAAACAATATGAATCCATTATATCGTCTCTGAATCGTTGCTCCCAAAATGGTTAATATAGCAAAGAACAAGAAGAGTTGTCAAAACGTAAAGATGAGGGAACTGCTTGGAGATACAAAGAAGAGGGACGAAGATGGAGAGGGAGAGGCGTACAGACGAAGAGAAGAATGGGAGGACTGATGATACTATTATGCACTAATAAAGTCTTAGATTTTCATATTTATACCTACTAATCTTGAAAGGCTAGAAAATGTGGCAGTTC
Source organism: Oscillospiraceae bacterium (assembly GCA_051882535.1). Lineage (GTDB taxonomy): Bacteria > Bacillota > Clostridia > Oscillospirales > Ruminococcaceae > CAG-115. Next base: position 264 of record JBJESA010000148.1, on the reverse strand, counting down.
ATAAAGGCACTGTAAGACCAAGACAGGTTACTCAGCGAGTTCGATGAAACCTTGTGGTTCAGTATGGTGAATTTGATGGCTGTGGGGATAAAGGAGCGGACGGTTACTTTTAACGACGGAACAGAGATAACTGTAGAAAGCATAGTAATTATGATGGAAATAACTCGGGCTTTGGTCCGAGTGTTTTTATGTTATGGTGTTTTTTAGAAGATAGATTTATAATATAAGTGCAACACCCGAAAAAAATAATGACACATAAGGCAT
>JBJESA010000147.1:0-12001 GCA_051882535.1 Oscillospiraceae bacterium | reverse complement strand
TTTTCTTGTTGCTTGTGGATATTCTCCGCAAAAAGGTAGAGCGAATGTAACCCACGAAAGGAGACCGCTATGCTAAAAGCCGTGAATCTCACCAAGAAATTCGGCGACCTTGTTGTGCTGGAGAACTTTTCCCACGACTTCGCCGAGGGCAAAGTCACCGCTATTCTCGGAAAATCGGGCTGCGGCAAATCCACGCTGCTGAATATGCTGATGGGACTGACACAGCCCGACAGCGGCGAGGTAATTCGACCCGAAAATAGCCGCATAAGCACTGTTTTCCAAGAAAATCGTCTTTGCGAGAACCTCACTGCAGGTGCTAATATCCGTCTTGTCACGGGCAAGCGGCTTTCGCCCCGTGAACTGTCCGATGAATTCAAAGCGGTGGGACTTGAGGGCTGCGAAAACAAGCCCGCCCGCGAACTTTCCGGCGGTATGAAACGCAGAACATCGCTTCTGCGTGCGTTGCTCGCAGAGTATGACATTCTCTTTCTTGACGAGCCGTTCAAGGGGCTGGACGGCGACACAAAGCAAACGGTGATGGAGTACTGCAAGGCAAAATCGCTGGGGAAGACCGTCCTTTTCGTTACGCATGACGAGCAGGAGTGCAAGTCCCTCGCCGATGAAATTATTACTCTCAATACCTCCAACCGCACCGAAAATTGACTAGAGGGGAGAGCCTATGGAAATTTTGATATGCATTATAATTATTCTCGGTCTGCTTCTGTTGGCGGGTGCCAACTTTGGCGATATTCTGTTTCTGGTGTTGGGCTTAGTGGGAGTAATTGTGGTATTGATGGGGTTGTTCTTTGCGTTTTGTCTGGTGCTGGTGGCAATCTCAAAACGAAAGCAAGCCGTATTTCTTGAAATGGACGAGAACGGACGCTATCCTGTCGCAATTTACGACCTTGGCGGCACTCGAGTGAAGAATTTCTTTCCTTGCGAGATGATAATGCGTAATCGTCTGTATGTTCCCGAAAAACAAATCCGCATTCTGCATTGCTCCCCCATCAATCGCACGATTGACGGAAACACGTTCCTGACAATTATCGTGGGGGCATTGATTCTCATTCCCGCTTCGGTGTATGTGGTTATAAGGTTCGTGGTGTTTTTCTCAAGCGGTATGACTATATAAAAAAAATCCCGCAAAGTTCCGACTTTGCGGGATTCTGTTTATTGAGCGTAGATTTGCTTTGCAACGTCTACGGTTTCCTTTGCGTCCTTTGCATAGAAGTCCGCACCAATCTTTTTAGCATATTCGGGGGTAAGCACCGCACCGCCGACTACAATTTTGCAGTTTACGCCGCGTTCGCGGAGGAGCTTTATTGTTTCTTCCATACTCTTGAGGGTGGTAGTCATCAATGCGGAAAGTCCTACAAGCCGCACGTCATATTTTATCGCCGCGTCAACCACAGCCTCGTACTCTACGTCCTTGCCAAGGTCGATTACCTCGAAGCCGTAGTTTTCAAGCAGCGTCTTGACGATATTCTTTCCGATATCGTGGACGTCGCCCTTTACCGTGGCAAGAACCACTCTGCCCCTGCTCTCGCTCTGACCGCCCTTTGCGGTAATCACGCTCTTAACAACGTCAAATGCTGCCTGAGCCGCACCCGCCGACTGGATAAGCTGCGGAAGGAAAATCTTTCCCTTTTCGAACTTCTCGCCCGTCTGGTCAAGGGCGGGAATAAGCATATCGTTAATCAGCGTCATTGGGTCTGTGCCGCTGTCAAGGAGTTTCTGAGCCGCTGCCGCACACTCTGCTTTCAAGCCGTTTGCCACGGCTGTGAAGATGTCCGCATCTGTGCTCTGTGCGGAGGCTGTTGCCGTGCTGTCCGCAGATTTTACGGTCTGGACAGTCACCTTTTCGTTTGCGTAACGTTCGATAAATGCCGTCCCGTTCTTGTCATAGCCCGACAGCAGTCTGAATGCGGAAACGGCACCCGCCATTGCTGCATTGTTCGGGTTGAGAATCGGCAAATCCAGACCGCTGTTCATCGCCATGGTGAGGAATGTGGAGTTCACGAGTTCACGATTCGGCAGACCGAACGAGATGTTAGACACACCGAGGACGTTTTTAAGTCCCAGCTCCGAACGAACGATTTTCATTGCCTCAAGCGTCTGCATTGCCCCCTCTTGCTCCGCCGAGGCGGTGAGGGTAAGGCAGTCGATATACACGTCTTGCTTGGGAATTCCGTATTCCAATGCACGATTGAGGATTTTCTTGGCAATCTCCACACGCTTTTCAACGGATTTCGGGATTCCGTCCTTGTCGAGCGTCAGTCCGACCACTGCCGCACCGTACTTCTTGACAAGCGGGAGAACGGTATCTAGCTTTTCGTCCTCGCCGTTTACGGAGTTTACAATCGCCTTGCCCGAAACCGTCCGCAGGGCCGCTTCGAGGACATCAAGCTCGGTTGTATCAATCTGGAGCGGAGCGTCGGTCACCGATTGAATAGCGTCAACCGCCGCCAGCATCATTTCCTTCTCGTCAATATCGGGCAGACCAACGTTTACATCAAGAATTTCTGCTCCCGCACTTGTCTGCTCAATTGCCTGCTTCATAATATAGTCGAGGTCGTGACGTTTGAGTGCTTCCTTGAACAGTTTTTTGCCTGTGGGGTTGATTCTCTCGCCGATAATGCGTACTGTATCAACCGTGACAACGTTGGAAGCGGAGCATACTGCCGCGGGGATTTCGTGTTTTGCCCTGACGCACTTTCTGCCTTTAAGCCGCTGTCCTACCGCCTTGATGAACTCAGGGCTTGTGCCACAGCAGCCGCCGAATACCTTAACGCCAAGGTTGGACATCTCAAGGATAATATCTGCGTATTCATCGGGGGTGATGTTGTAGAGATTGGTGGCTGGGTCGGGAAGTCCCGCATTCGGGCGAACGATTACGGGGGTATTTGTCCATTTGAGGATTTCTTCTACAATCGGCATAGCCTCACGAGGACCGAGCGAACAGTTCATACCGATAACATCTGCACCCATTCCGCCGAGTGTAAGTGCCATTGAAGCCGCCGTGCAGCCTGTGAATGTACGCATATTCTGCTCAAAAGACATCGAGCAGATAACGGGCAGGTCGGTGCATTCCTTTGCCGCAAGGAGAGCGGTTTTCATTTCGAGCAAGTCGGTCATGGTTTCGATTACGATAAAATCCGCGTCCTTGCCCGCGGTCATAATCTCCTTGAACATATCGTATGCCTCGTCCACGGGCATATCTCCGGTGGGACGGAGCATTCTTCCTAGAGAACCCACGTCCAGACCAACCAAAGCCCCGCTTTCGGCACACGCCTTGCGGGCGATTTCAATAGCCTTGTGTATTACCTCCTCTACGGAGTATTGGCTGTGGCGGAGCTTGTTGCGGTTTGCACCGAATGTGTTGGTATAGACCGCCTGCGCTCCTGCTGCTATATACTGTCTGTGAATATCCTCGATAAGTTCGGGGTTGGTGAAATTGAGTTCTTCGGGGATAGCACCGAGTTTCAAGCCGCTCTGCTGGAGCATGGTACCCATCGCTCCGTCAAGCAGAATAAATTCATCGTTTGAAAGCAGTTCTCTGAAAGTCATATCTAAACTCCTTGTTTTTCTATTAAAGGATAAAAATCCCACCTTTATATTCTAGCATAATCCGCACCGAATTTCAAGAGATAATAAAAAATCCGAAAAAAATTTATTTCCCCTTGCATTTTGGAAAAAAATGTAGTATAATAGTTTCATAGAAATTTTTCATTTGGAGGATCCGATATGTCAGTTAATCTTCAAAAGGGACAAAAGGTTGACCTTACCAAGGGCAACGCAGGTCTTAAAACATTGGTTGTAGGTCTTGGCTGGGACGAGGCTCCCAAGAAGTTCTCGCTGTTCGGCAAGGCACAGGAGGATATCGACTGTGATGCCTCCGCACTCTTGATTACCGAAAGCACAGGTAAGCTCGCAGGTCCGATTGATGTCGTATACTACGGTTCGCTTACTCATTACAGCGGAGCAATCCGCCACTGTGGCGACAACCTTACAGGTGCAGGCGACGGCGATGATGAGCAGATTATCGTAGAACTCAATAAGGTTCCCGCACAGTACAACAAGATAGTATTCGCAGTTACAATTTATCAGGCAAGAGAGCGTAAGCAGAATTTTGGCATGATTAGGAACGCATTCATCAGAATCGTTGACGCTGACAACGGCACAGAGCTTTGCAAGTACAACCTTTCCGAGAATTACGACGGCAAGACCGCTATGATTTTCGGCGAAGTATACCGCTACAACGGCGAGTGGAAGTTTGCCGCAGTAGGTGAGCCTACACTCGACAATGGTATTCAGGACGTTGCAGCTCGTTTCGCAAGGTAACAAGGCAGTTGTCGTTCAGACACTGTCAGATATAGACTAAGGAGGGTTTTATTATGACTAAGAAGATTTTGATTATTGTAGGCATTCTCGTAGCAGCTGCTGCAGCTGCTGCAGGCGTTGCTTTCTTCCTGCTGAAGAAGTCCGAACTGCTTGATACAGACGATTTATCCATTGATGATGACGATCTTTTCGGAGAAGATGTCTGATGGCAAAGGAAGTCAAGACAAACGCCCTGCGTATTCTTGATAAGCTGAAAATAACCTATTCTCCGCATTCATACGAGTGCGGAGAATTCGTTGACGGCGTACATATTGCCGAGCAGCTTGGACAAGCTCCCGAGCAGGTGTTCAAGACGCTTGTTACCGTTGGAAAAAGCGGCAATCACTACGTTTTTGTACTGCCTGTCGCTATGGAGCTTGATATGAAGAAGTGTGCAAGAGAAGCGGGGGAGAAGTCCCTGGAGATGGTACACGTTAAGGATATAAACGCACTCACAGGGTATATTCGCGGCGGGGTATCGCCTATCGGAATGAAAAAGCAGTTTGCGACGTTCGTTCACGCCTCGGCGGAGGCGTTGGATACCGTCATTGTAAGCGGCGGTAGGCTGGGGCTTCAGGTGGAGCTTTCACCAGCCGACCTTCTGAAGGTATGCAACGGCAAATTTGCTGATATTATCGCATAAAATGTCCAAAACAGTTTGAGCCGCTGCCCCGAAGGACAGCGGCTCATTTTGTTTAAGGGACAAATCCCGCTATGGGTTTACTGAATTCGGGTGAAATCAGCAGCCACAGCCGCAGTTGTTGTTGCCGCATCCGCAGCCGTTGTCGTTACCGCAGCCGTTCCAGTTGTTGCCGCAGCAGCAGAACAAGAGAATAAGAATGATAATCCAGCAGCAGTTGTTACCGCCCATATTGAAACCACACATAACGTACCTCCTATGTGCATTTGAAACCTTCCGCTTCCCTTTGAAGCTTCCGTTTCATAGTTCATATTATGCGGGATCAGAAAATCGGTTACAGTCGGGCGGGATTTTTTTGCTAGAGCCTAGTACACATATAATGCGAAAACACCGCCCGGGGAATGAGCGGTGTTTTCCGTATGATTGGAGGATTTGATTTTTCTTTTTCCTTCTGATATCATTCTAGCACACCTAAAACAGAAATTCAATATTTATGACAAAACTGTAATCACTTTTTCTTATTCTGTAACCAATTTGTAACTTTTAGTTACCGCTTTGTAACAAACACATAATAATAAACGGATTTTAGGGTGAAACTCCTGTGAAAAATTCAAAAAAGCCCTAGTCAAAGCTTCAATTATGTGGTATAATATATGAGTGGTAGTTTGTATGTCCACCACTCCGGCATAGCACCTGCTTTTGCCGGAGGTGATTTTTATGATTTCAGGAGCTATTTGAATTATATGATATATCTTGATAACGCGGCGACAACCAAGCCTTGTCCCGAGTGCCGCAAAGCCGTTCTTGAAGCTATGGAGAACAACTTCGGAAACGCAAGCTCCCTACATGGGCTGGGGACAAATTCAATGCAGATTATCTCTCGTGCCAAGCGTACTCTCCTGTCGGCTGTGGGGAAGACGCCGTTCGATGGGGACGTTCTGTTCGTGTCCGGTGCAACGGAAGCTAATAACACCGCACTTCTCGGTGCGGCAGAAAACTACTCCAAGCGTGGGAAGAAAATTGTATCAACGGCGATTGAACACCCGTCCGTTGCACGCGTGCTGGACAAGCTGGAGGAACGCGGGTTTGAGGTTGTCCGGCTTTCGCCCAAGGATTTTGGAAACTTTTCCGAGGGAATTCTGGACTGCATAGATGAGGACACTTTTTTGGTGAGCTGTATGGCGGTCAACAACGAAACGGGTTTTCAAACCAATGTTGCCGACCTGTACAAGCGTATCAAGAAGAAAAATCCCAAGACCATCGTACATATTGACGCTGTTCAGGGGTTTCTGAAAATGCCGCTTGATGGTGATTTGATAAGCGTTTCCGGACATAAGGTTCACGCGAGCAAGGGCATAGGGGCATTGTTCGTGAAGAAAGGCGTGCGTATTCCCGCACTACTTGCCGGCGGTGGTCAGCAGGGTGGACTGCGTTCGGGTACCGAGCCTGTCGAGCTGATTGCAGGATTCGGTGCAGCGGTTGAAGCATATCGCGGCAAAACGGAGGATTTCGCCAAACTCAAGACATACCTCTGCGGGAAACTTTCGCTTATGGAAGATATTGGCTTTAACTCGGGAGAAGATTGCGTTCCGAATATCGTGAACTTCTCGGTTCGGGGCGTGCGTTCGGAAATTATGCTTCACTCGCTTGAGGAGGAGCAGATATACGTTTCCAGCGGCTCGGCTTGTTCTAAGGGAAAAAAGAGCGGGGTTCTCTCCGCATTCGGAATTTCCGACAAGGACGCGGACAGTGCGATAAGGGTGTCGTTCTCGTCAGAAACAACTACCGAGGATATTGACAGGCTCTGCGAAAAAATTGCAAAGACCATTGAGAGGGTACGGCGATAACATATGAACTTTGTTCTTGTAGGACTTGGCGGAGCGGTCGGTGCAATGCTGCGTTATGCAGTAGGTTATATTCCGTACAAGGGAGATTTCCCGATTCTTACGCTTTTGGTGAATTTGCTTGGAGCGTTGCTGATAGGTTTTGTCAGCGGGATAGCCGATAAGAAATTATCCGAGAATGTCGTGCTGTTTCTCAAGACGGGTGTCTGCGGCGGCTTCACCACATTTTCAACTTTTTCGTTAGAGGCGTTTAAACTATTTGAGGCACATCATTCATTTTTAGCTTTGTTATATATGGTACTAAGTGTAGGTTTGTGTCTTGCGGGAGTTTTTGTTGGAACTCTCCTTTCTGAAAAAGTTTCGATATAATCAACATAAGGGGATTCAGATATGAAAGAAATAATACTTGCAAAGTACGGCGAAATCGCTTTAAAGGGCGACAACCGTGTAACTTTTGAGGATATGCTGGCGAAGAATATCCGCCGCCGCCTTAAGAAAATAGGCTCGTTTAACATCACGCACAGACAGTCAACCATCTACATCGAGCCGCTTGAGGAAGATACTGATATCGACGCTGTGGTTGAGTCGCTGAAAAAGGTATTCGGAATCAGTGCTATTCAGCGGTGTGCTGTGTTCCCGAAGGATTTTGATACCGTTGTGGCAAATCTTAAGGAGTACCTTGGCGAAGCACTCGAAAACGCAAAGACGTTTAAAATCGAGGCGAAGCGTTCCGACAAAACATTCCCGATGAACTCTCCGCAGATTCAGCAGGCTTTGGGCGATGCAGTGCTTGATGTTTTCCCGCATCTGGGAGTTGACGTTCATAATCCGGAGGTTACGGTGCGGCTGGAAATCCGCGATAACGGTGCTTATCTTTCTGCCAAGCGTATTCCGGGCGTATGCGGAATGCCGGTTGGCAGCAGCGGAAAGGCACTCCTGATGTTGTCGGGAGGAATAGACAGCCCTGTTGCCGGATATATGATGGCAAAACGCGGACTGATTGTGGATTGTATCCATTATATCAGCCCTCCCTATACCTCAGAGCGTGCGAGAATGAAAGTTGAAAAGCTCTGCGAGGAGCTGACGGAGTATTGCGGCGACATCATCTTCTACTGTGTTCCTTTCACAGAGATTCAGGAGAAAATCCGCGACAATTGCCCCGAGATGCACTTTACCGTCATTATGCGAAGACTGATGCTTGAAATTGCGAACAGAATTTGCGAAAAGAAGAATTACGGAGCAATCATCACCGGTGAGAGCCTTGCACAGGTTGCGTCGCAGACTCTCCCCGCTTTGGGCTGCACCAATGATGCGGCACGATTCCCCGTGTTCCGTCCGGTAATCGGTATGGATAAGGTGGAGATTACCGAGATTTCCCGCAAGATTGGCACTTTCGAAACCTCGATTCTCCCATACGAGGATTGCTGCACGGTATTCAGCCCCAAGCACCCCTGCACCCGTCCGAAGCTTGAGGAAGTAATCGAAGCACAGAATTCATTCGATTTCTCGGAATTGCTCGATTGGGCAGTGGAGAACACCGAAGTCAAGCGATTTAAGTACGGCGAACAAACGGTATTCTTGGATTAAGGTGATATGATGGAATCGATATACAAAGAAATCGCTCTTTTGTCCGAGAAGATAGTAAAGCTCTGCTCTGAGAAAGGCAAGAAAGTATCGACTGCGGAAAGCTGCACAGGCGGTATGATATCGTCGGCTTTGACAAGCGTTTCCGGTAGCTCCGCTGTGATTGAACTGGGTATCTGCTCATATTCCAACAGAATTAAGGAGAAGGTGCTGGAGGTATCTCACAAGGTTCTGGAGAGCGAGAGCGAGTACAGTATTAATTGTGCGGTGGAAATGGCACGTGGAGCTGCCCATTTGTCCGGCTCGGACTATGCGGTGTCTACCACCGGAGTTGCGGGTCCGACAGGCGGCAGCGATGAACACCCAGTAGGCGAGGTGTTTATCGGCATATTAAATGCTGATGTCACGTTTGCAGAAAGATACGTGTTCAGCGGCGACAGGCAAGAAGTACGTGCAAAGGCGTGCTGCAAAGCCTTGGAGCTTCTTCTTACAGAAATAGAAACCGATAGGGGGAAAAACAATGTCCAGATTTGACGAAGACAGACCAAAGAGAAGAAAGCCGTCCGACAGGACGATAGCATTCGATAAATTCGAGTTACCTCAAGACCAGCGTCCTCCCAGAAAGGAACGCACTCTCTACGATGAAATAGAGCAGGAGAGGAAGAAAACTCCCGTTTCAAAAGCCAAGAAGTCAAATAAAATCAGCGGCAGAAAGCCAAAGAGCGGCTTCTCCAATTTTATGGAGGCGGTATTGCCGCAGTCTGATGATTCAGGAAAGGAAAAATTCCGAAAAATCTTCCTGCTTTCTATGATTGCTATTCTGATTGGAACGCTGATATTCCTCGGCTGGCAGCTAAGCAGCATAAATGATGGCGGAAAACTGAACAGTGAGATTGCAAGTATTGCAGGCGAGTCTATGTCCTCTGCAAGCAGCAGTTACAGCCGTCCTTCCTACATAGACGAGCCGACTTTTTCGATAGTAACCACATCTCAGGAACCTACAATTGATGAGCCGGAAGTTATCGACACAACACCGCTTGTCAATACTCCTCTCAATATCAATTTTGACGCGTTGATTGAGAAGAATCCTGATACCCGTGCATGGATAAAGATAACCGGTACGGCTGTAAATAACGTAGTGGTAGTTGGTCAAGATAATGAGTATTACCTGAAGCATGACTTCAATGGAAACGAGTCTGCCTCCGGAACAATTTATTCGTCATATCTCAATACTTGGGACGGAAAAGATGATAACACGATTTTGTTCGGGCATAATATGATGAATGGACAATTTTTTTCATATCTTTTGCATTATGTTCCGAATGACGCCAGCAGCGAGCCTATCGCATTCTATAAGGTTCACCCCACAATTATGATGGCTACTCCCGATGGCGGCAGCGAAACATATAAAATATTTGCAGGAATAGTATGCAACACCCAACCTGAGTATGGTGAAGTGTTCAGCTATGTGAATAAAACGCGTTTTGCGTCTGCTGATGACTTTAATCGTTTTGTCATTGATGTTATGGATAGAAGCTGGTTCTTCACCGATGTTGATTTGACTTACGGCGATGAGCTTCTTACGCTTTCCACCTGCTTCTGGCCGCTCGGCAGAAAGATTGATACACGCTGGGTGCTTTTCGCGAGAAAGGTGCGTCCCGGTGAGAGTGAGGAAGTTGATGTTACCAAGGCATACCGCAACTATCAGCCTAAGCTGTTCGACTATTACTATGAAAGACTTGGAAGCCACTGGGCGGGAAGCGTCTGGGATAAGAAAAAACTATTAAGTTACCAAGAGTAATCAACGGTATACAGAAAGGGGAAAAATATGGCAAGGTCAAAAAGAAAAAGTGGCGGAATAATGGATATCATAAAAGGTCTTATTCCGCAAAGTGGCGATAGTGTGGGCGAGATTATCAGGAAGATTGTATTTTTGCTTTCACTTGTTGTCCTGACTGTGATGGTGATACTTATTATCAACTCAAATCTGAATGCAAAGGAAGATAATGAGATAAATGAAAGCTTGTCCGAGCTATATCACAGTTCGAATATACAAATTGACACAAATAAGCGTGAAGAACTGCAAAAAGAATTTCCGAAAGTTCAAGATAAGTTTTTGCCGCTGCTCGAAAAGAACGAAGATACAGTGGGCTGGATAAGTATTGCTGATACGACCGGTAAAACATTTGTAGACCATCCTGTTGTTCAGGGCGATGATAATAAATTCTATCTGAATCATGATTTTAACGGTAAATATAGCAGAGCAGGCTCTATTTTTGCGGATTTTCACGATCCCATTACAGCAGAGAGTCAACCTGCTAATATCGTGTTATACGGTCATAATATGCTGGATACAAGAATGTTCAGCCGAGTTACGGAGTATTACAATTATAAAAAAGCGGACCATAACGATATTTCTTTTTATAAGGAGCACCCTACTATCACATTCAGCACGCTCTATGATACTTCAACATACAAAATATTTGCGGGAATGATGGTAAACACCAAGGAAGTTGCCGGAGAAGTGTTTAATTACCATTTGATTCATAATTTTGCTTCAAAGGCAGAATTTGAGGACTACTGCGTAAAAATCTTAGACCGTTCGACGTTTTACAATCCCGATGTAGATGTGCAGTACGGTGACGACTTATTGACGCTTTCTACTTGCATTTATGGAATTACCGACCAAGCAGATACACGCTTTGTAATCTTTGCACGTAAAGTTCGTGAGGGCGAGAGCGAGAGCGTTGATGTGGAAAAAGCATACGCAAATCCCGATCCGCTGTTTTATGATATGTACTACAAGGTGTACGGCGGTTCATGGGGCGGAAGAAAGTGGGATCCCGCTCTGATTAAGGGATACGAGGGACACACCAACACATAAGATTAATATGACATAGAGGAGCAAGATGAAGAACATATCGCTTTTACAAATAGCAGTAGCACTAGGCATAGTGAACACATATCTGCTTACCTGTACGGTAGCGGGAACCGTAGAAGGGGAGAAGCCGCCGGCTGAATCCCTCCCGTCCGTTATTGACAGTGATATTGATGACGAGGCAAACGGCGTGGGAACGCAGGACTTCCTCGTTCCCACAGAAGACGAACAGCCCGAGCATGGACTGCCCCAGAACTTCTTCACGATTTCTTTTGGGACGGATTCTCTTTCAGTGAAGCCTTACAGCACAACCTATACCCCTAGTGACGAGCTTCAGGCGATAATTAACGGTGAAGATTCGTCGTCTTCATCTTCGTCTTCCAATCAGACCTCCTCAACATCTTCATCTTCGGAAAATTCAAGTTCGTCGAGTAAATCGAGTTCTTCAAGTTCGTCGAGTTCTTCCAAGTCGACAACAACTACTACGACAACGACCACTACGACTTCGAGTTCTCAGTCGTCCGGTCAGTCCTCGCCGGAGTCATCTTCATCTGCAAGTTCGTCAACTTCTCCGGAGAGTTCGTCATCGACGCCGACGCAGCCCTCCCAGCCGACAAACAATCCCGCAGAAAATGAAATACTCACCGTAAACGATGGCGGCGAAATCGTTTCGGG
>JBJESA010000146.1:0-12035 GCA_051882535.1 Oscillospiraceae bacterium | reverse complement strand
GCAGAATTTGCTTTAGAGAGCTTGCTTACAAGGGACAGATTCCCGGCGTAAAGAAGTCAAGCTGGTAAAAAGGTACCCACCGCACAGGCTTTGCCCTTGCGATGAGATAAAACTGCAATCCTCGCCGGTATATAAACTTCAAAACCGGTAGGAAAATTCAAAGCTAGTACGACGGATAATGTGGAATCCGTAACGGCTAATCTTTCAGGAGGTAACAGAATGCAGATTACAGATACTATCGCGGATATGCTCACGAGAATTCGTAATGCGAACTCCGCAAAGCACCCCACTGTTGACATTCCCGCTTCCAACCTCAAGAAGCAGATCGCTCAGATTCTGGTTGACGAGGGTTACATCAAGAGCTTCAAGGTAATTGATGATGGCAAGCAGGGTGTTATCAGAGTAACACTTAAGTACACCGACAGCAGAGCACAGGTTATTACCGGTCTGCGTCGTGTATCCAAGCCCGGTTTGAGAATCTACTCGAACTGCAAGGATATGCCCAAGGTAATGAAGGGTCTCGGTATTGCTATCGTTTCCACTTCCAAGGGCATCATGACCGACAAGAAGGCTCGCGAATTGAACGTTGGCGGCGAAGTGCTCGCTTTCGTATGGTAATAGGAGGAATAGTAATATGTCAAGAATAGGAAGAATGCCTGTTACTGTTCCCGCGGGCGTTGACGTAAAGGTTGACGGTTCGGTTGTAACAGTAAAGGGCCCCAAGGGCACTCTTACAAAAGAGTTCAATCGCCTGATGAAAATCACAGCAGATGGCGGCGTAATCACTGTTGAGCGTCCCAACGACGAAGCAGAAGCAAGATCCCTTCACGGACTCACAAGAACCCTTATCCACAACATGGTGGTAGGCGTTACTGAGGGTTACAAGAAGGAGCTTGAAATCAACGGTGTCGGCTTCAGATGCGAGAAGCAGGGCAAGAAGGTTATCCTGAACCTCGGTTTCTCTCACAAGGTTGAGGTTGAGGATACTGACGATATTAAGCTGGAAGTACCCGCTCCCAACAAGATTATTGTTACCGGTATCGACAAGCAGAAGGTTGGACAGATGGCTTCCGAAATCAGAAGCAAGCGTCCTCCGGAGCCTTACAAGGGTAAGGGAATCAAGTATGATTACGAAGTTATCCGCCGCAAGGAAGGTAAAGCCGGTAAGGGTAAGAAGTAAGAGGGAAAGGATTGAAACGATATGGTTAAGACTATTGATAAGAACAAGAGCAGAGTTCGCCGTCATAAGCGTGTTCGCTCGAAGATCTCCGGCACCGCACAGTGCCCCAGACTCAATGTTTTCCGCTCCTCTATGCACATTTACGCTCAGATTATTGATGACGTAAGCGGCAAGACCCTCGCTGCGGCTTCTTCCACAGAGAAGGATTTCGGAATGTACGGCGGAAACATCGAAGCTGCCAAGAAGGTAGGTCAGATGATCGCTGAAAAGGCTAAGGCTGCAGGCATCACTGACGTAGTATTCGACAGAGGCGGCTATGTATATCACGGTCGTGTAGCAGCTCTCGCTGAGGGCGCTCGCGAAGGCGGACTTAATTTCTGATAAGGAGGGAAACGAACTTGGCTAACTCTAATGTAAACAATGTGGAAAACGCAGAAAACGAGCTCTCCGAGAAGGTTGTAGCTATTAACCGCGTATCCAAGACCGTAAAGGGCGGACGTATTATGAAGTTCTCCGCACTGGTTGTCGTAGGCGACGGTAAGGGTACCGTAGGCTTCGGAATGGGTAAATCCAACGAAGTTCCCGACGCTATCCGTAAGGGAATCGACGATGCGAAGAAGAATCTTCACAAGATTGCTCTTAAGGGCACAACTATTCCCCACGAGATTACCGGTAAGTTTGGTGCAGGCGCAGTTCTTATGCGTCCCGCTCCCGAGGGTACCGGCGTTATCGCCGGCGGTCCCGTTCGTGCGGTAATCGAGATGGCAGGTATCAAGAATATCCGTACAAAATCTCTGCGTTCCAACAATCCCTGCAACGTAGTACGTGCTACAATGGCAGGTCTTACCGCACTTCGCACTGCGGAAGAGGTTGCTGCACTCAGAGGCAAGAGCGTTAAAGAGCTTTAATAGGAGGAATTCACATGGCACAGCTTAAGATTACTCTTGTACGCTCTTTAAACAGCTGCAAGAAGAACCAGATTGCCACTGCTGAAGCACTCGGACTGCGTAAGATTAACTCTGTTACTACTCAGCCCGACAATGCTGCTACCAGAGGCAAGATTAAGACTATCGCTCACCTTGTTAAGGTTGAGGAAGTTTGATTACAGGATACTAACACAATTGGGGGTGTAAAGCAATATGAAGCTTCACGAATTACAGCCCGCTGAGGGTTCGGTTAAGGACGTAAAGCGTATCGGACGCGGACACGGTTCCGGAAACGGTAAGACTGCCGGCAAGGGACACAAGGGTCAGAAGGCACGTTCGGGCGGTTCTATCAGACCGGGCTTCGAGGGCGGTCAGATGCCGCTTCAGAGAAGAATGCCTAAGCGTGGATTCAACAACATCTTCGCTAAGGAGTACGCAGAGGTTAACGTTTCCGTACTCGAGCAGAGATTTGAGGACGGTGCAGTCGTTGACGCAGAGGCTCTCCTCGCTTCCGGTGCAATCAAGGACGCAAAGGACGGCATTAAGGTTCTCGGCAACGGCGATATCACTAAAAAGCTCACGGTAAAGGCTGCTAAGTTTACCGCTTCCGCTCAGGAGAAAATTGAAAAGGCAGGCGGAAAGGCTGAGGTGATGTAATGAACGGAATGTTGACAGTCTTTCGCAACGCTTGGGTTGACGCCCAGCTTCGCAAAAAGATTTTGTACACACTGTTTATTCTCGTCTTGTTCCGTTTGGGCTCATGCATCTTTGTTCCGTTTCTGGACAATGAGGCAATCACCACAATGATTTCGGGAGCGTCGCTGCTCAACTATCTCGATACGATGACAGGCGGTGCACTCGGTAAAGGTACGCTGCTGGCAATGTCAATCACGCCGTATATTAACGCGTCGATTATTATCCAGCTGCTGACCGTGGCTATTCCTCCTCTCGAGCGACTCACAAAAGAGGGCGAAGAGGGAAGAAAGAAAATCAACACCATCACAAAGTTTACATCGCTGGGTATTGCGATTTTGCAGGCTACCACATTCTACTTCACTCTGCGTAACGGTACGCAGGACGGTGCAGGCAACCATGTTGCTATTCTGAAGTTCGGCGATGTTTATTCGGGCGACGGTGCGTCGTTTGAGGTTATCCTCTCGGCTATCACCATCATCGGCTGCTTTGTGGCAGGTGCATCCGTTATCATTTGGCTTGGCGACAGAATCAACGAGCACGGTATCGGAAACGGTATCTCGATGATTCTCTTCGCAGGAATCGTGGCACGTCTGCCCGAAACAATCAGTACGTTTATCGCACTGTGCAAGGCTGATATGAAGAATATCATCTTCGTATGCGTGGTTTTGGTTATATTTGCGGCAATGATTTGGTTTGTAATTTTTATGACCAACGCAGAAAGAAGAATTCCGATTCAGTATGCAAAGCGTGTTGTCGGACGGAAAATGTACGGCGGTCAGTCCACCCACATTCCGATTAAGGTTGCAATGAGCGGCGTTATGCCTATCATTTTCGCGATGTCGCTTATGAGCCTTCCGCAGACGATTCTGTTCTTCTTCCACATCAACGGTGACGGCACAAGCGGTCACACGTTCTGGGAGAGTGTGGCGAGATTCTTCAGAACGACCTCGCCCGGTTATGCGGTTCTCTACTTCCTGTTGATTATCGCGTTTAACTACTTCTATGTTTCCATCACATACAATCCTGTTGAGATTGTGAATAACCTGAAGAAAAACAACGGTGCTATCCCCGGTTACAGACCCGGTAAGCCCACTTCGGACTTCATCTATAATTCGCTCAACAAGATTACTCTTATCGGTGCTATCTTCCTTGGCATAATCGCGATTTTCCCGATTATCCTCTCTTGGATTAATCCGAGCTTCTCGCAGCTGTCGCTGGGCGGTACATCAATGCTGATTATCGTAGGCGTAGCACTTGAAACGGTTCGTTCGCTTGAGAGCCAGATGATGATGCGTCACCACCCCGGCTTCCTCGACTGATTGAGTCAAATGGGAAGGAATTATCCCGCCGCAAGGTGCGGATAGTTCCACACCCTTCGTTTACGATTTACTTTAGCGGTAAGGAATAAGGAGAAAACGTATGAATATGATTTTTCTCGGCGCTCCGGGCGCCGGCAAAGGCACACAGGCTGAGGTTGTCTGCAAAGAGTTGAATATCCCCGCGATTTCCACGGGTAATATGCTCCGCGAGGCAGTAAAGAACGGCACAGAGTCCGGTCTTGCAGCAAAGAAGTTCATGGACGCAGGTGAGCTTGTTCCCGATGAGGTTGTTATCGGTATTCTCAAGGAGAGAATCGCACAGCCCGACGCGGCAAACGGCTTTATCCTCGATGGTTTTCCCAGAACGGTAGCCCAGGCTGAGGCACTCGACAAAATGGGTGTTCAGATTGACAAGGTTATCGAAATCAGCGTTCCCGACGACGCAATCACTGCTCGTATGAGCGGCAGACGCATTTGCGAGGGATGCGGCAACTCTTACCACATCGAATTCAAGCCTACAAAGGTAGAGGGAATTTGCGACGCTTGCGGAGCAAAGGTTGTTCAGAGAATTGACGACAAGCCCGAAACCGTTCAGGCTCGTTTGAAGACTTATCACGAGAAGACCGAGCCGCTGAAAGATTACTATGCGGCAAAGGGAAAGCTCAAGACTGTAGAAGGTCAGGACGAAATCGCGGAAACTTCGCGGTTGACTCTGGCGGCAATCAAGGGCTAATCCCGGGAAGAAAGAGATTTTGCAATGATTCCAATCAAAAGTTCAGCTGAGCTTAAGGCAATGATGAAAGCGGGAGAGCTTGCAGCTCAAGCACTCGCCCTTGCAGGAAAGAACGCTGTAGCGGGAATATCGACTTGGGAGCTTGACAGAATTGTAGCAGACTACATCAAGTCGAAGGGCGGAAGCTGCCCTTGCTACGGATACGGCGGATTCCCCGGACGAAACTGCTACTCGGTAAACGAGGAGCTTATCCACGGAATTCCTTCCAAGAAGAAAATTCTCAAAGAGGGCGACATCATCTCCTGCGACATCGTAGCAGAGCTTGATGGCTTTATGGGGGACAACACCAAGACATTTAAGGTCGGAAAGGTCTCCGAGGAAGCCGAAAGGCTGATGAAGTTCACCGAAGAGGCGCTTTACAAAGGCATAGAGCAGGCTGTTGTGGGAAACCGCATCGGCGATATCTCGAATGCGATTGAAACTCACGTCAAGAGCGGCGGATATGCTTGTGCCGAGCAGTTCATAGGTCACGGCGTAGGACGCGAGATGCACGAGGAGCCCGAAGTTCCAAACGTGGGCAAGGCGGGTCACGGGCCAAGACTTATGGCGGGTATGACAATAGCGATTGAACCGATGGTGAACTCGCACTTCCGCGATATCAAGATACTGGGGGACAAGTGGACGGTGGTCACGACAGACGGCAGTCTTTCCTGCCACTTTGAACACACGGTAGCTGTTACAAACGGCGAACCGTTGATTCTTACACTGGAGAGCCACTGATGATACTTGACAGCATAAAGGCGGGAAGTGTGATAATAAGCTCCGCAGGTCACGACAGCGGCAGAGCAATGGTTGTGACTAAAGCCGAGGGCGGCATTGTGTATGTCGCTGACGGCAAGGAGCGAAAACTGGATTCCCCGAAAAAAAAGAACACTAAGCACGTCCGCCCGACACACAGCTCGATAGAGCTTGAGGGACTAACGGACAAGAAATTGCGGCAGACGCTCAAAGCGTTCGCATTACAGGAGAGTGAATAGCTTGTCTAAAGACGATGTATTGGAAGTAGAAGGAACAATTCTGGAGGCGTTGCCAAACGCACAGTTCAAGGTAGAACTCTCAAACGGTCACCAGATTCTTGCACACATCAGCGGCAAGCTGCGAATGAACTACATTCGTATTCTGCCGGGCGACAAGGTGACGGTTGAGATGTCGCCGTACGATTTAACTAAGGGCAGGATCACCTGGCGAGCAAAGTAAGCACGGGATTTTGCCGCAATAACCTTTAAGGAGGTATATTACAATGAAAGTCAGACCTTCGGTTAAGCCCATGTGTGACAAGTGCAAAGTTATCAAACGCAAGGGCAAAGTAATGGTAATATGCGTAGAGCCGAAGCACAAGCAAAGACAGGGCTGATAGGCTCGGTACAGCACGAATTTAAGGAGGATTAAAGCTATGGCAAGAATTGCAGGCGTGGATTTGCCGAAAGAGAAGCGTGTAGAGATCGGTCTTACCTATGTTTACGGCATCGGCAGAAAGTCCGCAAATGATATTCTGGCAAAGGCGGGAGTAAATCCCGACACCCGCGTTAAGGATCTTACCGACGACGAGGAAAATGCTATCCGTGAAGTAATTGACAAGGACGGATACGTAGTAGAGGGCGACCTCAGAAGAATGGTAGCACTCAACATCAAGCGTCTGGTAGAAATCAACTGCTATCGCGGTATGCGTCACCGCAAGGGACTGCCCGTTCGCGGTCAGCGTACAAAGACAAATGCCAGAACACGCAAGGGCCCCAAGAAGACCATTGCAAACAAGAAGAAGTAATAGGAAAGGCGGTAACTAAATGGCACAGGCTAAGAAACAGGTTGTTCGCAGACGTCGTGAGCGTAAGAACATCGAAAAGGGTGCAGCTCATATCCAGTCTTCGTTCAACAACACAATCGTCACTATCACCGACCTTCAGGGAAATGCTCTTTCATGGGCTTCCGCAGGCGGATTGGGCTTCAGAGGCTCTAAGAAGTCCACTCCTTTCGCAGCTCAGACTGCAGCTGACGTTGCTGCTAAGGCTGCTATGGAGCACGGCCTTAAGACGGTTGAAGTATTCGTAAAGGGCCCCGGTCAGGGACGTGAGGCTGCAATAAGAGCTCTTCAGGCAGCAGGTCTTGAGGTTACACTCATCAAGGATGTAACTCCCATTCCCCACAACGGATGCAGACCCCCCAAGCGTAGACGTGTATAACCTGCAGAGGGTACACATCTGATAAGAACAACAAGAAGTCCCGAGCGCAACGTTTGCTCGGAGTCGGCAAATGTAATGAAAAGCCGATATTGATTAGATTAACGGAGGAAAAATATTATGGCAGTAAATCGCGATCCGATTTTGAAGAAGTGCAGAAGTCTCGACATCAGCCCCGTAGTTCTGGGCTATTCCGAGAACAAGAAGTCCAAGAGATTCCAGAAGGACGGCGCTCGCCGCAAGAAGGTATCCGAGTACGGACAGCAGCTCAAGGAGAAGCAGAAGCTCAAGTTCATCTATGGCGTACTTGAGAAGCAGTTCTACCACTACTACGAACTGGCTATCAAGGAAGAGGGTATCGCAGGTGAGAACCTCATCAGAATTCTCGAGAGCCGTCTTGACAACGTTGTATTCAGAATGGGTCTTGCTATTACCCGCCGTGAGGCTCGCCAGCTCGTTAGCCACGGTCATTTCTGTGTGAACGGTAAGAGAGTGGATATTCCTTCTTACAGGGTTAAGGTAGGCGACACCATCTCCCTTTGCGACAAGTCCAAGAAGTCCAAGAAGTTCGAGCAGATCGAAGAGGTTGCAGGCGGACGTCTTACTCCTATGTGGCTTGATGTTGATAAGGAGAAGAAGCAGGCTAAGGTAACTCGCCAGTTCCAGCGTGCAGAGGATCTCGACTACGAGATTGCAGAGCACTTGATTATCGAGCTGTATTCTAAATAATTGCTTCGTAGCATACAGATATTTAGTGCAGTTATTTTTAATTCATGCCACACGGGGGAGAAATCCCGCCGCGGCGAATGCGTTTGCGTTCCGGTCGATTAAGAGTTGCTTTTTGCGTCAATACTTAATACGCTGATAGGTGTGATTTAAAATTAACAGGAATACAGCGGGGTGGGGTTTTCCTTTGGGAGAGCATCGGAGTTTAACGCTCCGATACGCCGCCTCTTGTACAGGATAATTAACGAGAAGCAGTTTACGCAAACTGCTGACGGAGAAGCTGGTGGGAGGAGTACCAAATGCTTGAAAAAATTGAAAAGCTCAATATCGAGACCTTCAAGTTAAGGTCTGACGGAACTTATGGAATGTTCGTTCTGGAGCCTCTTCAGAGCGGATACGGAAACACTCTGGGCAACAGCCTCAGAAGGGTTTTACTCTCCTCATTGCCGGGAGTTGCGGCGACATCGGTGAAGATTGATGGCGTTCAGCACGAGTTTTCGACTATTCCCGGTGTAAAAGAAGACGTTACAGAAATCATTCTCAATATCAAGGGTCTTAGAGCTAAAATGTATGGCGACGCTCCCAAGACTATTTACATTGAGGCTGAAGGCGAATGTGAAGTAACCGCCGGTGATATCAAGACGGACAGCGAGGTTGAAATCCTCGACCCCGGAATGCATATCGCTACCCTCAGTGCGGGTGCAAAGCTCTTTATGGACATTACGCTCGACAGAGGCAGAGGATATGTATCGGCGGAGCAGAACAAGAATCAGCTCCAGCCTGTTATCGGCGTTATTCCGATTGACAGTATCTACACACCCGTTCTCAAGTGCAATTACACGGTAGAAAATACTCGTGTAGGTCAGCGTACCGACTACGAGAAGCTGATTATTGAGATTTGGACTGACGGAACAATTTCCGCGAAGGAAGCTGTATCGTACGCAGCAAAGATTCTTATTGAGCGTCTTTCGCTGTTTGCGGAGCTGTCCGACGAAACCAACCCTCAGGAGCTTATGGAAACAAAGGAAGAAAGCCGCAAGGACAAGGTTCTCGAGATGACTATCGAGGAGCTCGAGTTGTCGGTACGTTCTTTCAACTGTCTGAAGCGTGCGGGAATCAACACCGTAGAGGATTTGGTAAACAAGTCGCCTGAAGATATGATGAAGGTGAGAAATCTCGGAAAGAAGTCGTTTGATGAGGTTAAGGCAAAGCTCCAGTCTTTGGGCTGCGACCTTATGAGTTCCGAGGATAACGGCTGATAAAGCCAACAAGTGAATATTACGTTTAGGCGTTTTGCAAAGACGCATAATTCCGCAGAAGGGAGAAAAGAAAATGCCGGGTTCAAGAAAACTGGGAAGAACCAGTGACCACAGAAAGGCTATGCTCAGAGGCATGGTAACATATCTGCTGGAGAATGGAAAGATTGAAACTACCGTTACTCGTGCGAAGGAAGTTCGTGCAGAGGCGGAGAAGATGATTACTCTTGGTAAGGCTAACACACTGCACACTAAGCGTCAGGTGTTCTCTTACGTTACCAAGGAGGCTGTTGCTAAGAAGCTGATTGACGAAATCGCTCCCAAGTACAGCGACAGAAACGGCGGTTACACAAGAATCTACAAGCTTGGTCCGCGCCGCGGCGACGCAGCAGAGATGGCAATCATCGAGCTGGTTTAATCGACTGTAGTTAATAACAAAAAAGAGGGCAGGAGCAAATAGCTTCTGCCCTCTTTATTTGTATGAGTTATCACGAAAAAATCGGGAATTAAGGTTGCAATCTATCTTAAAAAGTGGTATAATAAAAAGTGATACCATTGGAGATTGATTGGATAATAATTTGAGAAAGATATAGACACGAACAATATGCGAAAGGAGTCACAATGTCACGGTTTGATGGTAAGTTGTGCCCCGTGTGTTTAAAGCGTTTTCAAGAAAACGATGATATAATAGTTTGCCCCGAATGTGGTACTCCGCATCATAGAGAATGTTATTTTGAGAAGAGCAGGTGTGCTTTGGAAGACCTGCACGGCTCTTTTTCGTGGGAGGGAAAGCTCCCCGGGCAGTACGAGTCGATGGCGGGCGAGGAGAAAACGCCGGAGATTCCCGCGGCGGTTAAAATCGACGGCGAGCCGAATCCCAATGACCTTGGAGCGGCATTTGAGCTTCTGGAAAAACTTACAGGTGCGGACATCGATGAGAACGGAATCCTTTATGATTTGTCCGAATATGGCGGGAACGCACCGTCCGAGCCGGAGCTTGATGATAAAGTGCGGTCGGAGCTTAATATCCTGTTCGATATGAATATGCTTATTGACACGGAAGACCAGCTTTATTCGGATAAGCCTATCCGCGACATTCTCAGCAGCCGAAAGAAAGGCAGACACGGCGTTTCTATGCTGGAGCTTACGTTCTTTACGGGAGTGTCGCTTATGCACTATGTCGTTCCGTTCCTGAGGTTTACGAGAAGCAAGCAGACCAAGGGCTTTAACTTATCAAGCGGTATCCTTATGCCGATACATCAGTTCTTTCGGAAAATGGACGGCTGGGGGCTGATTTTGCTGCTGCTTATCGGACTTTTGGAGGCGGCTCCGTATATACTGCTTAAGGTCGGGTTGGTGGATATGAATTTTGCACAGTATCTGCCGATAATCACTAAGATTCCGCTTGTGATAGCCGTAGTGTTGCTGTGGAGATTTGGCGACTATCTCTACTATCGTCACGCGGTGAAGCGTATTCTGAAAGTGCGGAAGCGGTTTGAGGGAAAAACCGACTCGGTTGAATACTATATGGCAATCAAAGACGAGGGCGGCACTTCCACTCTTCGCGGAATAGTGGCGATACTCGCAGTGTGGTTTGTATTCGTGTTTATACACGTTGATTTGTTCCTGCAGTAATATGGGCGGGCTGTTCAACCGCACGACAGTATTGTGCGATTTTGCTTGAAAATATCAAGTTGGATTTTATGTAATAATTAACGAAAGGAGGCTCCTGTATGAGGCGTAGGCTGGAGCAATTCTATGCACAGTTCGGCGACAGCGGAATTATGTTCATACTATACGCATTCTCGCTGGTGGTGAACTGCCTGCTCACTTGGAATATGGAGCTTCCCGCAATTTATCCCGACGAAATCACCACCATAGGCACGGCGGCATATCTCGCAGGGAAAGACTGGTCGTCGCTGCTTGGTACAATCGGCAGTGACGGCGGGTATTTGCAGGCGGTGCTGTACGTCCCTATTTTCTCGTTTTTCAACAATCCCTATGCGATTTATAAGGCGATGCTGGTTGTGAACGCTATGCTGGTGAGCTTTATTCCGCTGATTGTGTATCATCTCGCGGCAAAGCTCGGAATTGTCCGTGTTCGGCACAAGCTGATGATATCACTCGGCTGCGGACTTTACATCTCCTACATAGCGGGCAGCAAGTTTGTATGGAATGAGTCGATTACCGCACTGCTGTGCTGGGTAATGGTGCTGTGCGTGTTTACCGCATGGGACAAGAAGAACAAAAGCACTCGTTTTACGATGTCGATACTGCTGGGATTTTTGTGTGCGGCGGCGTATGCGGCAAGTGCACAGCTTATCGCGTTGACGGTGGCGATTGTGGCGACGGTGCTGGTGGCACATTTTGCACTGCGGGAGAAAGTTCTTAATCTGGTGGCTTTCGCGATTTCCGCGGTGGTGTCGTTTGCCGCGGAGTACTTTGCACGGGCGATGATTTGTGCGAAGCTGTGGGGTGACGGGCTGGGCTTTTCGCTTACCGATTCGGCGGGACGCTTCTTCGAGTCGCTGTATTCGGGAATTTATGCGTTTATGACCAGCACTCTGGGAATGGGAGCGTTGGCGGCTGCAATTTTCGTGATTCTGTCCCTGTCGCTTATCCGAGAGGGCGTCCGTCGCCGCGTGGATACTCCCGAGAGCAACACAAAGGTGTACGAGCCGATAAAGCACAAGTACAGTATGCGGCTTACGCTGTTTGCTATGTTCCAGTTTCTGGCTATTGGCTTCACGGAAATCTTCTCATCGCTGTTTGTCGCATCGGGCAGCAGCGGAGATATGTATAATGTGGTGAGCTGCGGAGAAAATACCGCACCATTCGCACTTTTCCTCGTGTTGGTATTCGTTATCCAATACGGAATCGAACTGAAACATATGCTCCTTGCGGTGGGAGTGTATGCGTATTCCTGCTTCTGCTTTGCAATGTCGGGCTATCCGATGTCATC
>JBJESA010000145.1:0-12050 GCA_051882535.1 Oscillospiraceae bacterium | reverse complement strand
TCAAATCCTCGCGCTTAACGTAAAGCTGAACGTTTCCGACAGTAGAGGACAGTCTTTCCAGATAGGAAATCGGAGTGGGACGCCCCTGGAACTCGCGGCGTATTCTGCGAAGCTCGCTGATGAACTTAGAGGACTTGCAGATAGTGAAGTACGCAGCGGTTATTTCATCAAGAGCCGCCTGAAGACCCTCGGGAACAAATGAACCGCCGTACTTTCCGAAATAGCCCTTAGCATCGGGGTAGTTTTTAAAGTAAGTGTCAAACTCGATATCTTTGAATTTCATAACGAAACCTCCAAATTAATGATACACCTCTAATATATCACATTCGCGTGTTTTTGTCAAGAGAATTTAAGAAAAACGACTTGTTTTTTTGCGAAAAGTATGTTACAATAATATTATTAACCGATTTAGAGATTGGCGGTGACAGTATGAAAATTCCCGAACAGATAGCAGAAGTATTAGAGCGGCTGGAAAACGCGGGTTTTGAAGCTTACGTTGTCGGCGGCTGCGTGCGTGATTATAAGATGGGGCTTGCCCCCCACGATTTCGATGTCACCACTTCTGCACTCCCCGAGCAGGTGGAGCGGGTGTTTTCAAACTGCAAGGTGGTAGAAACCGGCTTGAAGCACGGCACTGTTACCGTTCTCTACAAGGGCAGTCAGGTTGAGATTACGACTTATCGTGCAGACGGAGAGTACTCCGATGGAAGACATCCCGACTCAGTTTCGTTTACGACCAATATCGAGGACGACCTTTCCCGCCGCGACTTTACGATGAATGGAATAGCGTTCAGTCCCAAACGCGGATATGCCGACCCGTTCGGGGGAGAAGACGATATAAAGGCGGGGATTATACGCTGTATCGGCGTTCCGGAGCAGCGTTTCGGAGAGGACGCACTGCGTATTTTAAGGGCATTGCGGTTTTCTTCGGTGCTGGGCTTTGAGATTGAGGATAGGACGGCACAGGCGGTGCGGGAGCTTCGTGCAACGCTTAATAAGGTTTCCAAGGAGCGGATTTTCTCCGAACTGACGCGTCTGCTTTGCGGAAAAGATGTGCGTCGTGTGATGATGCAGTTCCCCGAAGTATTCGCCGAAATTATCCCTCCGCTCGAGGTGATGATTGGCTACGAGCAGCACTGCAAGTATCACAATAGCACGGTGTACGAGCATACTGCCCGTGCTATCGAGAATGCCCCCGCAGAGCCTGCACTTCGTCTTGCGATGCTGTTCCACGATATGGGAAAACCGCTGTGCAAAACCGAGGGCGAGGACGGTGCATGGCACTTTTATGGTCATGCGGAAGAAAGCGTTCGGCTGACCGAAGAGATTCTCCGCGAGTATAAGAGTTCCAACGAATTGCGTGAACGCGTGCTTACGATTGTAAAGTATCATGACTACCCGCTTGACCTTTCCCGCAAGCATATCAAGAAGTTTATGTCGAAGGTTGGAATGGACAGTTTCCGCGATATTATGTTCGCCCACATGGCAGACGACGGTGCAAAGGCGGATTTTTGCCGCGGACGTATTGAGATTGCTCGTCAGTCGCTTGAAATTGCGGAGCAAATCGCCGCCGAGCAGCCCTGTCTTACCGTTAAGGATCTGGAGATTTCCGGCGGTGATTTACAGGCGATAATGAAGCCCTCTCCACAGATGGGGGAACTGCTTAAACAGCTTCTGAACGAGGTACTCGAAGAAGTCCTCCCGAATCAGAAAGAGGCACTTTTAAAGAGAGCAAAGGAATTAGTTGAGGAATAAACACTGAGCACATCGGCAAACGCCGATGTGCTCCTTGTTTATGAAAATTGAAAATTATACCGCACTGATTGTGTAAGTGAAGGACTTCTCCTCGCCGGGCTTGATGGATACAACGGCGAACTTCTCTGCGAATACTCCGCTGCAGTTGTCGTAGTCCTGCGAACCGCACCACGGCTCAATGCAGAGGAACGGAGCGTTCTTTGCCTGCCAGATACCGAGGTTTGTGTAGTCGGGGAAGTCTACGCGTACGCCCTTGTTGTTCTTATCGAGCAGCGATACCGAGCGGGAAACGGGCTTCTCAATGTGGAGAACGTCATTCATGAACATCTCGTGATTGAGGGGCAGCGTCTTGCTGTTGTTGATGAGCATACGGCGGTTACCGTCCTCGTAAACGCCTGTCTTGGTGTTGTAGTTGGGGATTTCCACATTCTCAACGTTCGGGAACTCCAGACGATAGTCGGTGAATTCGCCGGGAGTGGCAAATGCGGGGTGAGCACCGATGCAGAACGGCATATCGGTGTCGCTGTTGTTCTTTACAATCTTGGTGATTTCAATTCCGTCAGCAGTGAGTGTGTACTTTATCGAGAACTTGAACATAAAGGGGTAGCAAGCCTTGGTGGTTTCGTTCTGCTCCATGGAGAGCGTAACGGAAGTTGCACTAAGCTGTTCGGGAGTATGTTCAAAGTCGCGTACAAAGCCGTGCTTGGGCAGACGATAGTCCTTGCCGTTGATAACGGTCTTGCCCTCTTTGAGAGTACCAATCATCGGAAAGAGTACGGGAGAGGTGTTCGCCCAGAACATAGGGTCGCCGCTCCACATAAGCTCGCGTCCGTTTACCAGAAGCGACTTCAGCTCCGAACCCTTGGAGAAGATGACCGCTCTTACCTTTTCGTTTTTCAGTGTGATTTCCATATTATCCTCCTGATTTTGTCTTTATTCATTCAGCAGCTCTATCGCTGCGTCGTGCCAGTACATATTGATTTCGTCCTCGAATTTGCCGTTGAAACGCTCTTTAAATCGTTCGAGATAGTCGCCGCGGACAAACAATGTATTTCCCGCACCGAGGTTTACCTTGCCCCAGCCCTCGGGCAGTTGTCCGTCCTCAAGATACGCTTTTACCAGCGGGAAGAATTCGCCGAGTTTTGCCAGCTTGTAGTGTCCCGTCAGATAGTTTGCACGGCCGCTCTTGATTTCATCGCCGCTCTTTGAAACGATAATCACGCAGCCCGGCTCGCCCATAGCACCCTTTGCCGCAAGCTTTACAAAGACGATTTCGTCAACATTTATGCGTTTTATCTGACTGTTTTTCAATTCGTAGGAAACAGGTTTCATTTTATCACCTCATTTTGTATTATACAATAATCACTGCTAAAAATCAATACCCTATTGAATCAAATAGTTGATTTTTTGGAATGCTTTTTCGACCAGGCACGCAGTATGATAAACAGCATTACGAAAATCGCCAGCGTCAGTACCACTTTAACCACAATTAGCACTATGCTGATTTGGTTCTGGGAGATTGCCCAAAGCGTTCCGTCTGCATTTCTGAACAGCATAATGCCGTTTTTGGTGGCGGTGAAGTACCCGCCGGTAAAGTCGGTAATCTTGATGATTTCGGAGAGCGTCTGTCCCTCCTCGGTATCGAGAATTCCATACAGAACATCGCGTTTTTCGGCATCACTCCATGCAACAGTAAAAACACGCTGTCCGTTGCCGTAGCATACAAGCGGTGCGGAGGAGTTTTTAAGCTCGGGGTAGGATTTCAGCACTTCCATATTCAGACCGTCCAGAATGAAAAATCCGTCAGCTGAGCCGATATACAGGCGGTTGTTGAATTCTGCGGGGGCGGTGAGGTTTCCGCCCACTTTGCAGCTCATCAGCGAGTCGGTTTCAACGCGTCCGTCTTTTTCCAGACGTACCTTTTTCGCGGTATCGTCATCGCAGGTCATAAAGATTGCGTATTTTCCCGCGAACACGTTGGTAATCTGTGCGGGGATTGCGTTCTCGATAAAGTCGCCCTCGGCTGAACGAACAACCAGCTTGTCGCCCGCACCGAATACAATAAAATCGCCGTATGACGCGGGTGAGGTGACAGGCTCGGGAGAGGAGTACTCCCACACGGTTTTCAGCCCTTGGGAAACATCAGCACAGACGAACTTGTAGCCGTCGCCGTCTTTGTATCCGAAGTATGAAAGCGTGCCCCGTATAGCACAGTCGGTGGTAATCTCCCCGAAAGTACGCGAGCAAATCACGCTCATATCATCGGTATTTACCGCATAGAGGGAAGTGCGTGCGGGCTGAACCAGCGTGTTTCCCGAAACAGCACCCTTTACGCTTTCGGACACCTTTTCATCGAATGAAACAGTGCCTTGCAGTTCACCGTTTTCCGCGTCAAGTTTCTTCACAGTATTGAGAACGGGGAGGAGAACATACTCCTCCTGTTCTCCGCACACCACAGGAACGCCTGCGGTTTCCGCTTCGGCGGTGTTCCAGCGGATTTCGACGTGTTTTTTGTCCAGCGGTGCCGGTGCGGGAACAGCACGTTCCCGCTCCACCGCAAATCCGCCTGCGTACGCAGTGGTAGTCAGAAATAATGCCGTAATTAAAGAAAAAAGCCAAATTTTCATGTAATACTAATTGCCTCACTATCGGTGAAAGAGTAAAGATAAACTTCTTTCACATTCATTCCTGTTAGTTTGTTGAGAACGGTGCTGTAGATTTTCACCTGTTTTGCATAGTTCTCTTTTTCTTTTTCGAGATTTTGTTTGCTGTCCGTCTTGTAGTCGACAACAACTATCTCGCCGTTTTCGATAAAGTACATATCCACACGACCTTGAAGCATTATTGTGCCAAGGTCATTTTCGTAAATATCCGTGCCGTTCACTTCTGCAAAGAACGCTTTTTCACGCTCTATTCTGCTGACGCTGAGTATGCGTTGCCCTAATGTTCCGGTAAAGAAATCGGCTATCTTTTGCGGTTCGATACATTTAACTTCCCGCTCATTCAGCTTTTTAAGCGACGCCAGACGCTGAATTTCGCTTTTGGCTATATCTTCGGGACTGTCGTTCGCTAAATCCTTGAATCTATCAAACGAGATGTACTGCATACAGTTGTGGTATGCGTTTCCCTTATCTGCACCGGTAAGTTCCCTTTCGATAAAGCTGGGGGTGCTGAGGGTAATCGGAATATCGGAGTTGCGGTGGGCAAGCTCGGTTACCGAGTACTTCTCCTGACGTTTTGTGTCTTGGCTGTTCGCATACTCAAAGTTCATCTTTGCAAGGAGAGCTTGCACTCTCTCTTCGGGAATATCAGAAACCGGCTTGCTGTCCGTAGTTTTCGCGGGGGTAGCTCCATCATAAATGTCTTCGAATATCCTACAATTGAAATCGTCGAACTTTAAATCGGTGATGGGGTAACGCATAAGCGAACTCAAAATCCAATCAAACGCCACACTGCCGTTAAATACTTCTTCGGGGGTTTGAGTATCCAGTACGGAAGAATACAAGTCGTCAATCCTCTTTTCCGTTACCATGATGAGCTTTTCCTGTGCACGGGTGAGTGCAACATAGAGCAGCCGCAATTCTTCGCCGCACATACGTTTTCTGTTAATCAGTTTCAGGGCGGAGTAAGCGAATGATTTTGACTTGACACGCTTTTTGTAATCGACATTCATCATCGAAAAATAGTTCTCGCGATTGTTTAAGAAAGTGCCGGTATAGTCATTGTCAGACATTTTTCCATCAAGTTCGCACAAGATGCAGATTGGTGCTTCAAGACCTTTGCTGACATGGAAGGTCATAATCTGAACTGCGTCCATGTTATCCTCGGGACGGTTCGCGTCCTCGACTTTCTGGGATTGGTTGCTCTTAACTCTTTCGATAAACCGCAGGAAATCTCCAAGACTTCCGCCGTCACGCTGTTCAAAATCGGCAGTGATATTCTGCAGCTGACGAATGTTTGCCACACGCTGAGCGCTGTCCTCAAACACGGCTGCAATCAATTCCGCATCGGTATCCTCGTAAATTTTGCACACCAGCTTATGCAGCGAGTTGGAGCTCATGTAGTATCTGAAATTCTTCAAATCGGTGATAAATTGCGTCAGCTTTTGGGGAACGGCCCTTGTCAATTCGGCGGTATCGTCCTCGTTTGTTGTAAAGAAGTCGCAGAGTCTGAGGTTCTCACTGCATACTCTAAGGCACTTGTAGAGCGAGTTTTTTCTCAATTTTGCAGCAAGCGTTTTCTTTTGACCGGCAGTCAGCAGACTCTTATCCAGTCCCAACAGTCCCAGACGAATATCTGTCACTTCTTCGGCTGTGAAGCGATAAATCGGCGACATCAGCACTTTCAGCATCTGTTCGTCTTTGAGCGGGTTGTCCACTATCGCGAGAATATTCAGCATAAGCTCCACTTCCTCTGAGGAGAGGAAACTCTGTCCCTTGCTTGAAACAGAGGAAATATCAAGTTCCGAAAGTGCCTTTCGATATTCCAAAACCTTTGTTTTATTTCTTGTCAGTATAAGGAAGTCGGAGTAATCGGGGCGGACGAGTTGGTCGTTTTTTGTGACAAAAAAGTTCGGGTCGTCGTGAAGCTCCTTAATCCTTTGGGCAACAAATCGCGGCTGACGCATTTGTTTGTTTTCGTCATCTACATCTCCGGTAATAAGATGAATTTCGGCACAGTATTTTTCGCTGTCGGGAGTATCGGGGAAAGAAGCACCGTATTTCAGGATATTTTCGGGTTTGCTGTATTCCACATCGCCGTATTCTTTGGTCATAAGACCTGAGAAAGCATGGTTTACGACATCAAGGACAGTATTCCGTGAGCGGAAATTGGTGCTCAAAGGAACAGGGTTAAACCCATCTCCACCGTCAACCAGCCTTGCCATAATCTTGGGGTTTCCGCCTCTGAAAGCATAGATGGACTGCTTTGTATCTCCAACGTAAAATAGCTTGTCGCCTGCAATAATCTTGAAAATCTCAGCTTGAATATCATTGGAGTCCTGAAATTCGTCGACTATCAAAAATTGGAATCGTTCTCTGAGCGATTGGCAGAATTCCCGATTGTTGGGGTCGGTTAGTTTATTCAAGAGCAAAAGCTCACAGTCCGCGAAATCAACACAGCCACTGCTTTTTTTCAAGTCGCTGTAATACTTGGAATACGTTCTCACAAGTTTAATGAACGCTCTCACAGCGGTCTGCTGTTCTGTCGGGGCGTTATCAGTGCTGAATGAGTAGCTGTCCAGCGTTTTAATTATTGACTGACACGCTTTCCTGTTGGCGGTAAGCAATTTTCGGGAGTCGGTTTTGGCTCCGCCTTTAGGCAAATCGGGCGGTGACGGGATATTCTTGACCGCCCCGAAGAAGTCGGCAAGCGACGATATCGTCTTTTCGGTCTTGAAAACCTCATACGCGTCATACAAGGGCTGAAAATTTGCCTTTTCGGTATTGATTATATCCTTAATTTCCGGAATAACCTCATCTACGAGTTTGGTGGCACTTGCAATTTTATTTTTTATGGGGGTGGTTTCTTTTGCCTTTGCACCGACTGCGATCTTATCAGCTAATTCCCGCGAGTAATCTTGTATCATTGAATTACCATCACGGAGAATTTGGGCTACGATTTTATCGTACTCGTCAAAACGTTTCTCAATCAGACCTCTCCGCTTAGTTGGGTCAGAATCCGAGGTTTTGCTGAAATACGAGTCAAGGAACGACAAAAACGCACCGGAGTACTGTGCCTCAAGCGACTTCTCGTCATTGTAAACAGCCAGTGCCTTATCAAGCCACTTATCTGCATCAACGTATGTCGATAACTCGTTTGCAAAGAATACGGTGGTTTTTTGAAGCTCATCATCGTTGTTAAAGCTGAAGGTGTAGAAAAGCGTGTTCCGCTCTTCTTCGGTGAAGATGTTCTGGCTCTCATCATAGAAATCCTGCATTGTGAGAGTAATAGCACGCGTTTGTAATGCAGCAGCCTTTGCACTGTCTGCAAGAGTAAAATTTACGGGCAAATCGAATAATTCGATATTCTCCTTTATCATCTTCAGGCAGAATGCGTCAATTGTGGAAATTGTAGTCTGGCGGAGCTTGAATTTCTGCTCGCTGATATAATCGTAGTCTTGTTCAAGAGAGAGGAGTTCATCAGAGAGGTTCTCGGCGGTATCGGTTTCGTTCTTGAGTTTGTCAATTGCATTTGTTATTTCGTCCAGCTTTTCATCGAGGGCTTTATTCAGCTTCTGACGCATACTTCTCGTTGCATTTCGCGTAAATGTCATAATCGCAAGAGAGTCCACCGGTATATTAAGGCTGCGGTCGCAGATAAGTCTTATTACTCTTTCAACAAGAACAAAAGTTTTTCCGCAACCTGCTGAAGCGGTTACGATAGCGGGAAGTCGGAGATTGGGATTAACGGCTACCTTTTGCTGACCGTTTAATTCAGGCTTTGGCATTCTTCTTCTCCTCCTTTCTTCTCGTCATAACACTTTTTCCATTCGCCCTTTGGGATTACCCTGACCTGTCCGGAGCCGTTCTTGCAGATGCTTTTTAAGTTGCAGTAGCTGCATGGGGAAGCTTTGGAGTCGGTCGCCAAAGGCGAAGCACTCACATTTCCGTTAAACAGACTGCCAAGTCTTTCGCTTAACTTTTCCGTTAGAATGTCCTTTAAAATGTCATAATCTTCGTTTTCGATGGTGTTCTCCTCGTTCTGATTGAGCGAGGACAACAGGCTGTCAAGGGACTTTTCATATTCAAGGCGTTCTTTCTTTTCATCATCGGGGAGCTTGTCAAAGTCAGCTGTCATAAGGGCTGTTTTGCCGTCCTCAAGAGCAATCTTTTCCTTAATGAATTGCTTGTAGTTTTCCAAATCGGAATTAGTTCTTTCATCTTCGACAAACATATTGCTGCCGAGGTGACTGCTTGCAAGGAGCTTGAAAGGGGTTGTCGCCTCGCTTGATGCACCGCTGCTCTTGGATGGAATATAAGAAAGTTCGCCCGCAGTCACATTGATGGGATTATCCTTATTTGCGTCGACAAGTGCAATCATATACAGCAGCATCTGAACATTTAAACCATTGATAGCGTGGCTTAAATTGAAGTTGTGAGCGGAAGATTTATAATCGACCATGCGGATATAGGTTTTCTTGTCAGCTCCCGTTCCGACCGTATACATATCAAGACGGTCAACACGTCCTGTTACAACTACACTAAGCGAACTGTCAACGTTGATAACAAACGGTGCGGTTGTGATAGAATCGCTCGATTCGGTGGAAGCCTTGGGAGCAGAATTCACAGAGGTAGAATTATCCGAGTATAATTCCGCGGGCGGCGGGGGAGCAGTGGGCTTTGCGGGATCGTTGGGAATGGGCACTGTTTGCGGAGCTTTCGGCAAATCCAGCTCAAAGAATTTGGGACGATATCCGCGTGCAAATAATTCCGCCTGCATTGAGATGAGAACATCAGCGGCAGAGTGAGCGATATTGTTAAACAAGAATCTGCTACGTTCGTCCTCGGCGAAGTCACCGTTTGTTTCCCGATTGCAGTATTCTTCGAGGTGACGTTTCGACATTTCGAGAAATTCCGCTCTTGTAAGCTTGCAGAGTTCGTCTATATCACCGCTGTACTCTCTGAGAATTTCTTCAAGCACAAAGTGGATAGCCTCTCCACGCATTGATGAATTGAATTTGCGGGATTTATTTTCGCCTATTCTGAGTCCCTTGCCGGTAAAGAAGCTGAAAGGGCACTTGCAGAGTTTTTCAATGTCGGTGGCACTGATGGTTGTCGGGAAAAGCAGACAAGCCTGGTCATGCGTTATAGTGTGTGTGCCGATAAAATCATTTTCGTGTTCCGAATGTATTTCTTCCAGTTTCTGTACGAACTCGCCCTCGTCATTTCTGATGAGAGCCTCCTTAAGAACTGCGTCTGTAAAAGAATCTTTGCCGAGATTAAGTGCAAATCGTGACTTTGCGGATTGTCTGCTGCGGCAATAGAACTCGTTGGAAAGGCACTTATCTGTAGCGGATTCAGCTTCATCGCACTCGTCTGCGTCCGAGTTGTTTGTTTCGGGTTTGTTGGTGTAAGCCGCGGCATTTTTGAACGTAAGGCACTTATCGTTGTCGGTAAACAGCCTTGTAAGTTCAAGCGTTATCTCGGAGCGTTCGGTGCCTTCTCCGTCTGCACCCATTTCGGGGGTGGTAATACACAGATACTCTGTGGGTAATGTCAGTGCCTTGTATGCACGATACTTTGCAAGAGCGAACTGCTCGCGTGCAGACTTGAAAATTTCAATGTTACCGTTATCCTCAATCTGCGAAATGCTCGTGCAGATAAGTTCCGCTTCATACTGTGAGAATATTCCCGTCTGCGAAAAATTGGTGGGAAATGAGTCGTATGTTGCACCCACGATGAATACGGCTTTCACTCCGTCCGCACGTGTTCTGTCGATATCGCCGACCAGCACTCTGTCCACCATCTGCGGGGGAGAACTAAGCGTAGTATCCGAACACAAATCGCGGAACATATCGGTGTAGTCCTTAATGGTTATTTCTACACCGTCAAGTTCCCTGTGAAGCGTATTGAAAATCTTTATCAGGGCGTTCCATAAGCGGCGATAGAGTGCGATAGACTCTTGGTCAAACAACGAATCATCACTATCGGTTGTTTCTTTAATTGTTCTTGCGGTGAGAGCACGCTTGATGCCGACATTTTCCATCAGGAATCTGTAAAGCATTTCCGTCAGCTTGGCACCGTCTATTCCTGTTTTTGGGATTTTTTTGGAGAATTCGTACAGCGGGATAGCCGCTTCACGGCGGACTGTTTCGGCTGTTTCCTTTTTGTAATCGGCACTTGTGCCGTTATCGTTGATTGGGAAATTGAATGGTGCGAAGAGATGTTTGGTCGTGATTGCCCATTCAAAAACGTAGTTTTCAAACGTGTTGATGTCGTAGTCCGAAAGACCTACGCGTTCATTTTCATTGTCGGGGTCTTTCTTGCTGAAAAATCCGGTTTTCAGACAGCTGATTACGGTATCAACGGAGAAATTTTCGACCGCATTGAGCGTTGAAATAACGGTATTGACCAGAGGCTGATTAAGGATAGACTCGTGCATATCGAGAAATATGGGAATATTGTACTTCTTGAATGAATTCTCGATATGTCGCCCGTAATTGCCTAAATCGGTGCAGAGTACGGCGATATCGCGATAGCGATACTCCTTTTCGTCAGCCAGAGCGATTATTTTTGAGCATACGAAATCCAGTTCCTCATAAATGCCGGAAGCACTTATCAACTCTATCGAAGCACCGGCAGGGACGGTTGATTTTTCGCTTGTAAACAGTTTGACGGACAATTCCGAAAGCGGGGATTCGGCGGGAATCCTCACAGGGATATTGTCGTATACAAAATTCGTTTCTATCCCTTCGGTATCGGCAAATCTGCAAATTGCACTGATGTTGTCGTTTGCAGATTTATAGACATCATTGTCGCTGTTATAGTCTGTTGTAAAGCCAAACATTATGCTGTGTGCCACGGTAATCATCTGCTGAATGAACTGCATCTGACCGCTTGTGAAGTCGTTGAAACAGTCTACAATAACGTCAGCTTCAGACAAAATCCCGCACTTAGCAAGCCCCGCCGCCGCCAGTGCGGTGACATCGGGTGCGTCCAGATAATTTGTCATATTGCTGTTGTATTCCGAGAAGAGCAGAGAAACATCATTGAGCTTATTCATAAGCAGAGTTTTTTTCGACAGCTCGTTCTCGGTTTTACTTATATTACTGAGAGAAGTGCTAAGGTCGTTTGCGGAAAGTCCTATTGCCTTGAAGCCGTCTATCGTCGAGAGGATTTTCTGCGAGAAACCGGGCTTTTTGCTGATTCCGCCAAGTGCTTTAAGGTCTGCTGAACATTCGTTTATCGCCTTGTGAATGACTACGTTTTTTACAATGTCATCTGCTATCGGACGGGTATCGTTGCAAAAATCGAGTATCTCATGTGAGAGTGCCGAAAAAGAGGTGACTTCAACCTTTTCGCTCATACTCAGCAGGTTGTTTTCTTCAAGGAGTTTATAGATTTTACGCTCGGATTCGTATTCAAATTGTTCGGGGACAATGTATACGATATGATTGGGGTTTTGGTTTTTCAGCAAAGACAAAATCTCGCTGCAAAGCCGCCCCGATATATCAAGGTTTGATGTTCCGGTAACAAAATTAACCATTATCCTGCTCTCCTTAAATTACTTGTAAGATTCATCTGTTGAGTAGATAAATTCGTTTTTAATTTTTGATACTTTTTGTATTATGCCAA
>JBJESA010000144.1:0-37764 GCA_051882535.1 Oscillospiraceae bacterium | reverse complement strand
TCAAAAGCTCGCAGAGAACTTCACTGACTTGAAATTCTAGTATTCCTGGGCTGATGAGGATTTGGGCGTAAATGTCGGAAAGGCTGAATTTGAAAACGGCGAGATTGTTTCCGATGAATTTTATGAACCAAATTCTAAAGAGGCATATGAGCTTGCTGCAGAGCTTTGGGGACTTGACCTTGCGGAAGAAGGCTTTGTTTTTGACGAAGAAACGAAGACTTATGAGTACCGAGATGAGCCAAGCGAAGTTCCTCAAATTACTTGAAAACAAATAATTAGCACATCAAACTATATGAATTGTGTTCGCCTGTGAAAGAGCAGACAGCCGGCGTTCAAGGCAGCACAACTCCAAATTGAATATAGGTTGATTGGTCGCCTCGGTCACCGGTGTCCTCGCTGTTTTGCAGAAACACGGTTGGAGGTGACAAAAATCAACAGTTTTATGAGTTGGATTGGCGGGAAAAAGTCCAGCCGCGACATCATAATTCCCCGTTTCCCGCTGTATTACGAAAAGTACATTGAGGTTTTCGGAGGCGGGGGTTGGA
Source organism: Oscillospiraceae bacterium (assembly GCA_051882535.1). GTDB lineage: Bacteria > Bacillota > Clostridia > Oscillospirales > Ruminococcaceae > CAG-115. The sequence goes on along the minus strand of JBJESA010000144.1, from coordinate 37,219 downwards.
TACTCTTTGGAAAGTCGCCCGGCAACGATTTTGAGGTGTTCAACGACTTCAACAGCAACATCTCAAATCTGTACTTTTGCGTTCGGGATAAGAGCGCGGAGCTTATCGAGAAGCTGCGTTTCGTGTTGAACAGCCGCGAGGATTTCGACAGAATTAAGCACATTGTCAGCGAAAAAGCGGAGATTGGCGATGTGCAACGAGCTGCCGAATTTTATCAGCTTATTCGGTATTCTTACGCAAGTTCTTGCGACAGTTTTGGCGGCAAACCGCACTCGATGTGGTCAAATTTTCCGCTTATTGAACAGGCTTCGCGGCGACTGCAAAAGGTCGTTATTGAAAATAAGGATTTTGAGAAACTCATCTCTGCGCAGGACAGCGAGGTGAGCTTTTTTTATTGTGACCCGCCGTACTTCTCTACCGAAAGTTATTACGAAAACGTTGGTTTTACGGCTTCGGACCACGAGCGCCTGCGAAATTCGCTGAAGAAAATTTCGGGAAAGTTTTTGGTTTCGTACAATGACTGCCCCGAAATTCGCGAGTTGTATAACGGTTACGAAATGTACAGCTACGAGCGCTTGAACAACATTCGCCAACGGTTTGACGGCGGCAGTATGTTCGGCGAATTGCTTATTGCAAATTACGATTTGAACGAGAGAAAAAACGCAAATCCGCAGATGACGCTTTTTGAGATGGAGGACGATTATGGTGACGTTTAACAGCAGAATTACAAAGGGCGGGAACCTTAAAATTTCCGCGCAGTTAAGAGAAATTCTTGGTCTTGAACCGAACGACAGAGTGACCGTAACACTCGATTGTGAATCGCCCGAGGAATTGAAAATCCCGGGTGAATTTCTTGACGAGGCAGGGATTCCCGAGGGTGCAGTTCTTGAAGTTTACGCGGAAAATGGACGCGTGATTGTGCAGGAGGCTTGCGATGATTGATGAAGAAATTATTCTTTTCAAGCACGAGGAATTCGGCGAGATTCGCACGCTGAACATTGACGGCGAGCCATGGTTCGTAGGGAAAGATATTGTGGAAAAGCTCGGGTACCAAAACGGTAGTCGAGATATTAACCGCCATGTTGACGAAGATGACAGAACGAAGACGATGGTTTTCGATGGAAACCAAAACAAGGTAACCATTATCATCAACGAAAGCGGCTTGTACAGCCTTATTCTTTCAAGCAAACTGCCAAATGCAAAAAAGTTCAAGCGTTGGGTGACAGCAGAGGTACTGCCTTCTTTGAGGAAACACGGCGCATATTTCACTGCCGAAACTCTGCACAAAACAATGAGCGAACCGAGGGAGCTTGCGAAACTGCTGACCACCCTCGCGGACGAGCAGGAAAAGCGCCAAAAACTCGAGGAAGAAAATGCTTTCCTCACGGTCAAGGCGAGGTATTACGACCAAATTCTGAACAGCAAAAATTCCGTGCCCATAACGCAGATTGCGAAGGACTACGGAATGTCCGCGATTGCTTTCAACAAGCTGCTTCACGAGCTTGGGATACAGTATCCGATGCGCAATTCCTGGGTGCTTTACGCGGAATATGCCGACAAAAATTACACCCAAAGCAAGACTTACAAAATCGGTGAAAACAAGGCGGTTATGCATACCTGTTGGACGCAGAAAGGGCGGCTTTTTCTGTACGAATTTCTGAAAGAAAGAGATGTTTTGCCGATGTGCGAATGGGAGGCTTGCGATGAAACCTTTATATAGATTTTCGCTGTCAACCGCGAAAAATACCGATGAAATCGCGGCTTGGCGGGACAGCTTGAACGAAAATATCCGCTGTCGGGATTATCTTGACGAGCAAGTGAGAGCGCATTTTGACGGTATGAATTTGCCCGATGAGTGCGCCGAAAACGCTGTTAAAGAGTTTGGTTACGACCGTACTATGTGGGTTATAGCGAATACAATTATCGAGCGCAAAGGCGACGGCAGATTTCACCGTGAAAATGTTGATTGGGCGAGAAATTTCAATATCCCAAACAGCAGCAGAAACAGCGAATTTGCGCTGAATTCGCATAGCTGCATTGTTGACGGGCTTGCGGGGCAAGTGAAGAAAATGTACGCGAAATTGAATTTGTTTTCGGTAAAACATATTGTGCAGTCGGAAGAGCCGCAGGATTACACGGGAAAGCTGCTCATTATCCGCGACACAGCGCTGAAAGAGGAGTTTCGCACGCCGGAAAATCAGTTGTTTCTTGCGGAAAGCGGGTTCGGGTGTTCGCCGGATAAAATCGGCAGAAAGGTGTTCGGGCAGTTCCTTTCGGACGGCGAAAGAACGCACTTTTACCGTGAGGATTTTCTCGGAGAAATATCCGATGAATTTGTTCCGGATTGGGCGCGGGAACGGCTTGCAGAGCTGTTCGAGGATAAATTGAAGGAACAAAATAATTCGCCCGAAATCAAGATGTAAAGCCGCATAGAAATTTGCGGTTTTTGCATGATAGATTGTCAATACAAGTGCAACGCAATTACGAGAAAAATTTTTAAGCATTTCTAAAGAAGTAAGGTAATTCAAGCGTTTCCTCGGACGATTGTTAATCATATCGACAATGAGCTTGAGTTTTCATACAAAGGCTTTGACAGCAAAGAAGACGAACAGAGATTTGATGACAAGGTCAGATTTGTGTATAAAAAATTATGCGAGCTGTTGGGTGATGATTATGAGATTACCAATGATACAGGGGTGGATTGTGAATAGCGGCATGCTCCGGATACTCCTGCCCCCCATTTATGTAGAATTATAACCAAATTTTCATTTAAAATTCATCTTAAAACAGGGAAAACTAACAAGAAAGCACTTGATTTTTCTGTGAATTTAGTGTATAATATATTATGGAACGAGCAATGAGCAATGTCTTTTGTGAATATTGCACAAGCTCAAAGTATTTGAAAGGAAATGATACTATGAACAGATTTGTACTCAACGAAACCTCTTATCACGGAAAAGGTGCACTTGCGGCAGTTGCTGACGAGGCTAAGGCAAGGGGCTTTAAAAAGGCTTTGCTTTGCTCTGACCCCGACCTTATAAAATTCAATGTAACGAAGAAAGTTACCGATGTTCTTGACGGTGCAGGGCTTGCTTATGAGATTTACAGCAATATCAAGCCCAATCCTACGATTGAAAACGTTCAGAGCGGCGTTGAGGCGTTCAAAAAGAGCGGTGCTGATTACATAATCGCAGTTGGCGGCGGTTCTTCCATGGATACTGCAAAAGCAATCGGAATTATCATCAACAATCCCGAATTCGCTGATGTAAGAAGCCTTGAGGGAGTTGCTCCCACCAAGAAAGCCTCCGTTCCGATTATTGCTGTTCCTACAACAGCGGGTACTGCAGCCGAGGTTACCATCAACTATGTAATTACCGATGTTGAAAAGAACCGCAAGATGGTTTGCGTTGACGTTCACGATATTCCCGTAGTGGCGGTTGTTGATCCCGATATGATGAGCACAATGCCTAAGAGCCTTACCGCTGCAACAGGTATGGACGCACTTACTCACGCAATTGAGGGTTACATCACAAAGGGTGCCTGGGAGCTTTCGGATATGTTCCATTTGAAGGCAATCGAGATTATCTCAAGAAGTCTGCGTGGTGCTGTTGACAATACGGCTGACGGACGTGAGGGAATGGCACTGGGACAGTATGTTGCGGGAATGGGATTCTCCAACGTTGGTCTTGGTATTGTTCACTCCATGGCACACCCGCTTGGTGCACTTTACGACACACCTCACGGCATCGCAAACGCGATTATTCTGCCGACAGTTATGGAATACAATGCACCTATGACGGGCGAAAAGTATCGTGAAATCGCTCGTGCAATGGGCGTTAAGAATGTTGACTCAATGTCGCAGGAGGAATACAGAAAGGCTGCGATTGAGGCAGTTAAGCAGCTTTCAAAGGACGTTGGAATTCCCGACAATCTCAAGGATATTGTAAAGCCCGAGGACGTTCAGTTCCTTTCGGAGTCGGCTTTTGCGGACGCTTGCCGCCCCGGAAATCCCCGCGATACTTCTGTGGAGGAAATTGCGGAGCTTTACAAGAAGCTGCTTTAATGCAATTTTTTCGGATAAAAAACGTTGCTCCCCGAGTTTTCGGGGAGCAATCAGCTTGTCGAAAAAGTACTTTTTCTACGAGGGACACCCCCACCCCCAACCCCCTCCCCCGAAGGGGGAGGGGGCTATTTTTTTATTCCGTGAGGGTGCTAACGCACCCCCACTCCCCCGTTCTGGGGGCAAGCCCCCAGACCCCCAATGTTTTTTCGACAGACTGGTTGCTCCCCGAGTTTTCGGGGAGCAATTTTTTATTATTTCGCTGTTTCTAAATAGTCTTCAATTTCGGGACGAATACTCAGGAAAATCTTTGCCAGGGTTGGGTCGAAGTGGGAGCCGGCAGATTCTTCGATTATCCTGAACGCTTCGTCAAGCGGGAACTCCGCTTTATAGCAACGCTTGGATATCAATGCGTCAAACACGTCCGCAATCGCCATGATTCGTGCGGCAAGGGGGATATCCTCTCCGGAAAGTCCGGCATTATAGCCGCTGCCGTTCCACTTTTCGTGATGGTAGGCGGCTACATCGGCTGCTATATCGACATAGGACTGTTCTTCAATTTCGCCGAGTACCTCGCGGACGATACGCCCGCCCTCCTTGGCGTGTTCTTTTATTGCCTCAAATTCTTCCGGGTTGAGTTTACCCGGCTTCATCAGGATAGTATCGGAAACGGAGATTTTGCCGATATCATGAAGCGGAGCGGCTTTCGACAACAGCTCGATATACTCATCGGTGAGTATATCGGGTTTGTAGCCCTCCTTTTGGGCTGCACAGGACAGCATATGAACGAATTGCTCGGTACGTTTGACGTGCTCTCCGGTGTCACTGTCGCGGCTCTCAATAAGGTTCGCCATCGCTATGACTACGTTATTCTGGATACGAAGCATTTTCTCATCGTGTTCACGCAGAGAGGCATTTTTCTGTTCGATATCGTGTTCGAGGTCGTCCTTGTACTTGTCGAGGGCAGAGGTAATTTTAAAGCAGAATATCGCCGTAAATGCAACTGCGATTAAGATAACAGGAACGCAGATACAAGCACTTACTATCGTGATACGGACATATCCGTCCATCGTGGAACGAGCGTTTTGTATTTCCTGACTGCTGAAATTATCCAGATCATCAAAAGCGGCTGACACGGTGCGGGAATTGTTATCCATAACATTAACAAGATAATGATGTGCCATTGCTTTCTGGTTTTGGCGGCTGAAACTGAACGCATTCTCGGCATTATCGAGGTAGCTGTAGAAGCCGGTGTAGGCTTTATGGAAAATCTGCTCACGCTCGCCGCCCGTCATACGCTCGCTTAGCTCATTAAAGTCCTCTCGGAGGAGTTTTTCGATTTCGGCGGCTTGGGCTTCATACTCACTGTATTTTTCCTCGGTATTTGACACAACGTGCTTTGCAACAAGTGCCTGGTGCTGATAGATATATGTTCTGATTCTGCTTGTCATCTGGAGATTGACGGAGTACTGTTCCGTTATTGCACGGTAGTGTTTTGAGGTCGTCGTCATCTCAAGAGTCAGCAGAATAACGCCTGCCGCACCGAGAATACCGGCAATCAGCACAAGTATGAGAATTTTCAGCGGAATGTTTTTCACGCTAATCAGCCCCTTTTTCTATAAATCAAGCGTTTGAACTATCTTCGGGAAGAGGTGCGGTAATGTCATTGGTCATTGTGTCAAGCAGTGTCTGGATATCGAGGTTATCGGGGTTTCCGGCTGCCATAATTGTTCCGAATACATAGGTGGGTGTCCAGAATGTGTCGAGTACGTTTTGCAGTTCACTGTAAACGGACTGCTCGGCGAATGCCGCCATAGCGGGTGACGCCTGAATTTCGGGCGATGAGGCCGCATTGATATTAGAAGGGCCTTCACCGCGTTGTCTGAAACGCTCCATCTGGTTTTGCTCGTTGGTGAGCCACTCTGCGAGCTTCATCGACCACTCGGGATTTTGGGTGTAGGCGTTGACACCAAGGAGTTTGTAGCCTGCAAAAGAACTCATCTGCACGCTGTCGCCTTTAATTGTGTACTCGGGGAGCTTTGCCGCGGCATAGCCATCGCCGAATGCTTGGGAGATGTCGGTGGATCTCCATGTGCCGCTTATTCCGGCAATAATTGTTCCGTTCTTTGCACCTTCTGCAAAATCGTCGTCGCCAAGACTGCGGAATCCCTTATGTGAAGCGATTTTCAGCATCGCTTCGGCAACATCTGTTCCTTTGTATTTGCCGTTGGTGGAATTCCAATTGCAGTAGTTGGCGGTGCCGTCTTCGTTTACGCCAACGTCAAGTCCCGCCCCATTAAAGAATGAGTAGATATACCAGCCACTGGAGAAGTCCATACATACGATTTTGTCGTTTGCGGCGGCGACTTCGAGGATTTTATCGAAGCTCTTGACGTCCTCTTCGGTGAGGTACTTGGAGTTGTAGTAGAGGAAGTAACCGTTGCTGGCGGTGGCGGGGTAAGCGTAGAGCTTGCCGTCTACAGTTGCACTTTTTATTACTCCTGCACTCATTCCCCCGTTATCGGCTATGATGGAGTCGGGGTTCTCGGTGATTTCGAGAAGGGCACCGCCCTGATACAGTCCACGGAACTGGTCGGCGGGGAATGTGAAGACATCGGCTGCCGCCTGTGGGTTTGCGAGAACCGTTTTGCGGCAATTGGGTTCGTCTTCCTCGCTGATTGTGACGTTGAGAATAGCCTCGTCCTTGTGCTGCTCCTTGAATTCTTCTACCATCTTGGTTATCATGGGAATATCGTCACGGGCACACCACAGGGAGAGATTGACTTCTTCGGGTTGTTTCCTACAGCCGGAGAATGCACCCGATACCATTGCAATTGTCAAAATAACAGCGGCAATTTTTTTCGCTATTTTCAGACAGAAATTTTTCATATAATCACCTTTTTGTCCTTTAAACCAAAAAACTATACCAAATCATAATATACCAATATATATTTTATCACATTTTCAATTTTTTGTCAATCGGGCTTTTGTTTTTTCGGAAAAAAGACGCAAAAAAACGACTTCGCCGTTGGGCGAAGTCGTTTGTATTATTAGTCCCACAGGGTAAGCTGCGGTGTTTTATCCTCAAGTTCAGAGAGGTAGCGGAAGATTTGGGAGTTATCGTGGACGATTCCGTTTTCCTCGCAGCGGCGGTGGAACAGCTGCATTAACTCGTTATTGCGGGGGCTGTTTACCTCGTAGGCGTTGCCGTAGGTGCGGATATATCGCTCTTTCAGCCCGGGAAATTTCTCGTCAAGCTGTGCGTAGAAGTACTCACGGTTGCCCTCGCGGAGCGTCAGCCCCATACCGAAGCACATTACTCCGTATACTTTCGCCTGTATACACATATCCAGCAATCCATTTATATTCTCCTCGGTATCATTGATAAATGGGAGAATAGGGTCGAGCCATACTACGGTTGGGATTCCTGCATCGTGCATTCGTTTTAATACTGCGAAACGTTCGGACGTGGGGCAGACTGCCGGCTCTATTTTGCGGCAGAGGTTATCGTCAAGGGTGGTAAGCGTCATTTGGATTACGCACTTGGCAGATTCATTGATTCGATTTAAAACATCAATATCGCGGAGTATGCGGTCGGATTTCGTGAGTATCGACACCCCGAATCCGTAACGTGCGATAATCTCAAGGGATTTGCGGGTAAAGCCCAGCTCCATCTCCATCGGAATATAGGGGTCGGTCATCGAACCCGTGCCTATCATACAGCGTTGGCGTTTATTTCGGAGTGCGTTTTCGAGCAGCTCGAGAGCATTTTCCTTGACTTCGATATCCTCGAAAGGGTGGTCGATATGGTAGCATTTGCTCCGCGAGTCGCAGTAAATGCAGCCGTGCTGACAGCCGCGGTAGAGGTTCATTCCGTTTTTGGGGGAGAGTATGGTTTTGGATTTTACAAAGTGCATAGCGTTCCTTTATATCAGCTCTTTACAAAGCACAGATTCCACACTTTTTGGGTGATGTAGATATAATCATCGGTTTCGTGGACGTTATAGCCCGATACAATGTCGGGGGAGTGCTTTTTTATGATTTCGGAATATTCGTTAGTCGTTGTCTTCAATCGCGGGAAAGTGATTTCTGTCTGAACAGCGTCCGAAAGGGTTAGGCCTGCGTTTTCCCCGAGCAATCGAAATTCGTCCTTGGTGTAATACTTGATGTGGCCATCGGGTTTCATTCGCATATAATCGTCAACGAAGCGGGTGGCATCGTTTTCGTTGGGAGTGGGGTCGGCAATCAGCAGTCTGCCGCCGTTTTTCAGCACTCGCGATATCTCTGAGAAAGTGTGTGCGATGTCGGGGAAGTGGTGGAGTGCGTATCGGGTGACTATCGAGTCGAATTCTCCGCTGCCGAACGGGAAGTTTATTCCGTCATAAGCCACGAAGCGGAGGTTGGGGATTTGGAGTTCGGTGGCTTTTGCGGTGTTGTTCTCCAAGGTCTTTTCCGTAATGTCAAGACCGACAACTTGTGTATTATGGTGATTTTGTGCGATTTCAAAGGACACATATCCGGAGCCTGTCCCCAAATCCAGAATGGACTCGCCGGGCTTGGGGTTCAGCATTTTAGCAAGTGTGGCAAGGTGCTGTGCGTCCTGAGTTTGTCGGTTGTAGAGGGTACTTTCGCTGAAGCTGGCTTCAAAGCCCTTTTTCGTTGATTCTATGCTTTCTTTTATGTTCATTCTTAATTTACCGTCGCTTGTAGATTATGATCTCGGGATTGGCACCGTTTTCGTCGTATTGGCAGACCAACAGGAAGCCTAAACCCGCAACCAGTCCGAAGCAGGAATCGGAGAACTCGCAAGTCGCTTGTGTACCTAGGTAGATGTTCTTGTCGTCGAGGAATTTCACGCATTCGCCGTTCGGAAGCGTGTATTCCATATTTACAAACGAGCCGCACAGGCAATACAGTTCGGTGATTTTCGGCATTCCCTCAATTTTCAGGTCGTTGAACTCGGAGATGATCTGCTGCTTGAACTGTTCGAACATCTCCTTGCCGCCGACTTTGATATATTCCGCGGCAATGCAATTCCCGCCGAACGGCTTTCCGCAAGTTTCCGAACAGCCTCGGCACTTACCTTTAAATCCGCAATTTGAGCAATCTGCTCCGCAATATGTACTCATCTGGTTACCCCCTTTATTTCTCTTATCCACCCGTTGACGTATTTTTGTTTTACGTCCATACGGCGGGCGATTTCCTCTGCATTCATACCTTCATCAAGGAATCTGCCGCATACTGATTTCAGGCTTTCCCCAACCTCGACAATATGCATATCGGGGTCGTAGAAGCGTACTGCACGCTGTCCCCACGAGTGTTCGACAACGGGGTGGACGTACTTGATATCGTACTCGAGCAGATGTTCGACAAATTCGGTGAAGCTGTCTTCCTCAAAGTACAGCTCGAATTCATTCCCGCCCGATGTGATGTTTTTTGTCCCGATAAAGTCCTCGTAAGTGTCGCGGGTCTGGAGTGCGATACCGCCTGTAAGCGTTTTGTTCGCTCCGAAGTCCTGTATTACGTGGAGCCCGAGAACGTTCTTATAGAATTTCACTGACTTGTCCATGTCGTCTACTACAAGCATGGGTGATTTAAACTTCATCTGAAATAACCTCCAATCTTTATCGCTTGCTGAAACTTCGTCTGAACACATTAAAGAGGTTGGCAAGCACGATACTGACTAATGCGGCAGCAAGGTATGAGGTTTTGTCGGTTTCGCCAAAGATACTTACGGCAAGGAAGGTAAGTCCTGCCGCCAGAAGTGCAACAGTAACGACTACAAGAAGTATGTTGATAAGATTCTTATTCATATTAGTGCCTCCCGCTTTATGATTGTCCGTGAAATCATTATAGCACATACTTTTTAAATCGTCAATGATATTTCATATAAGTTGCAGTTTGGGAAGATAAAGTGCATAAATGGGATTCCGCAGAAAAGAAATAACCCTCAGGCTGTCGAAAAACCTTGGGGGTTTGGGGGCTTGCCCACAGGACGGGGGAGTGGGGGGTGCGGTAGCACCCCCCACGGAATAAAAAATAGCCCCCTCCCCCTCGGGGGAGGGGGTTGGGGGTGGGGGTATCTCTCGCAGAAAAAACGACTTTTTGACGAGCTGAAAGGGTATTTCTCAGAAAAGGAATACCCTTTGGTGTCTGAATAGGTTTAGATTTAAGCCTTCATACGCTTCTTGTAATCTTCCTTGATTGCCTCGAGTGCCTTTGCGTCTTCCTTACGCTTTGCACGAGCCTGATCCTGGATAGCCTGTACCTCGTCGATACCGGAAACGATAGTCTGCCATGTCTGCTGGAGAGTTTCTACCTTAATCGAGGAGTTTGCTGCCATGCCCGCTACGAGCTTGGACTGCTCAACAGTATTCTGGGCGTTCTTGAGGAGCAATTCGTTGGTCTTTTCATCAAGTGCATTGAGGCTATCTGCCTGAATCTTCTGACGCTTGAGCATGATAGCCTGTGCAAGCGACTGCTTGAATACAGGCATTGTGATGATAAACGCGGAGTTTATCTTTCTTACGAGGTTGAGGTTGGAGTACTCCATGGTCTTGAGCATGGGGACGGTCTGGAGTGCTACGTTCTGGGCAACCTTCAAGTCCATTACACGCTGGTCGAGAATCTCACGCATCTGCTCAAGGTTGGAGAGGTCCATACGGATTGTACCGTCGTCGGGGTTCTCTGCTACCTTTGCTCTGTAGTCTGCAATAAACTGATCCAGTTCGTTTACTGCCTGCTCGCCTGCCATAATGTACTTTACAAGCTGCTGATAGTAGCCGAGGTTTGCGTCGTACATTGCGTCCAGCTTCTGGTTGGACTGCTCGATTTCGGTTTCGTACTGCTTGAGCTGAACGTAAATCTTATCGATTTCCTTGCCCATGGTGTCGTACTTGTTGAGAATCTTTTCGATATTCTTCTTGAGCTTGCCGAACAAGCCGGGCTTATCCTCGAGTTCCTTGACATCGAACTGATCCATAATTGCAGCGAGGTTTTTCAGCATAACGCCTGTGTCGTTAATCTGCTGAATGCTCATGGAATTGAGTACCTGGTCGGACGCCTGAGAAATCTGGTCTGCTACCTCCGCACCGAACTTAACGATTGTGGAAGAATCGTTTACGTTGATGGTGGATACAAGTGCGTCAATCTCCTTGCTGGTTGCAAGCTGCTGCTTGATTTCATCGGTCTTGACCATAATGTTGAAGTTCTTCGCTTCTTCGAGCTTTGCTTCAAATGCAGCGTCTGTCTTTACCTCCGCAGTGGTGGTAACTTCTGTCTGTGCTGCCTGTGCCTGTGCAGCAGCTGCTGCTCCGGGTGTAAACTGTAATCCCATATTCTTTTCCTTTCGTGTTTATCTTAGCGTTTTCCGAACAGCTTTCCGAAAAAACCGCCGTTCTTGTCCTCAGAGGGTATCTTGAATTTCGGAACCTCTGTGTTGTACATATACTGGTTCATCACATGCTCTTCGAAAGCGTCATTGGTGACATACGCTTCGATATTTCGGTAGCCTGTGGGGGTGTATATCAGCACATCGAAGCCTATAAGGTTGCAGAGCACAATCTTGATGCACTCCGCAAGCGAGAAGGGGTCTTCAATCGTGTCAATATAGATGAGTTTGGGGATAGTCCGCGTGAAGTCGAACTGCTGGATAATCCGCAGAAGCTCCTTATCGAGATTAAGCCCGAAATGAAGCACCGCACACATCAGATTATCGCCGCTGAGCTTTATAAATCCCGAAGATATCGTTTCTTGCAGCTTGTAGAACAGCATATCCTGAATTCTGTCGGGGAGGTAGCTGTAGCGGTTGAGCGTGGAGGCTTTTAGGCGTTCCGTATCAATCTCGCCGTTGCGGTAGAACTGGCGGTAGGCGGATAAGTCCACTGCGGCTTCCTGCTGCTGAGAACTCTTATCCTTTATCACAAGCGTGGTTTCGGGGGTGAGCTTGCTTCTTACATCGTCCCAGTATTTGTCCATATCGCCGTCTTCAACGCCGCTGATTTTGGCGAAGATATTCGGCACCGATACAAGATTTCCCGAGGTGGTGAAGCCTTGACGGAAACGGGCTTCCTGCTTCCACATAATGCCGATTTCGTCGAATGTCGTTTTCAGTGTGAGACTTTGGCTGTTCGGGAACTGGAAGCTGCGGTATATTCCCGTATCTCCGCCGTACAGCATGGTATCCAAATCACGCTCTGCAGAATAGGCTACGGTCGCAACCTTCACCTTCATTGCCTTGGTGGGGTAGGATCCGCTTTCCTTGCTTTGCGGCAGTTCGAAAACCTGCATACGGTTGTTGTGGTTTTTGGTTGTCACGAGGTCGAAGTTGCTCTTGTTGGGTGTGATGTACACCGTATCAAATCCACAACGCGACATAAAATGCAGAAACAGCAGTTCCGACTGCGATATATCGCCGTAGTACAGAATGACTGGGATATCCTCATATTTTACCGCGTATTTACGTGCTTGCGTACAGCGGTACAGCCAAGTGATTAGCTTTGTGCCGTAATTGAACACCACCGTCTGATTGCCTGTATTAAGCTCGGAGAGCATTTCGCGGAGTGCTCTTTGGGCGAGTGCGGTACGCGTCCTGTCGCCGCTCAGGTTAATCAGCATAGCGAGTGCGTCTATCATTTCCTGCGTGGAATTTCGGGTGACTGCACCGAGGGCTTTCACCTCGTCAGCGTTGGGGTTTTCGAGGGTTTTCTCGATGAATATAAGCTGTTTTTTCAAGCCGCCGAAGCTCTCTTTGAACTTGACGAGCATATTTGTGTACACCGCTTCTTCATCAAATCCTATAAGAGCCGCACTGTAGACGGGAATTTCACCGTCCTCGGTGTATACGCCGCCGTTTGCGATAACGCGGGATTTTCTGTCCTTAAGGAAATCTTCAAAAATTCCCGCTGCGGTGGTGGAAAGCTGAGTTACGAGATTCTGCACTCGTTCGGATTCCGCACGCATCTCGGAGAGCTTTGCTTCCCGCGAGAGGTCGATTTTCCCGAAGTCAATCTGGAGGGGAGCGGTGTTTCTGCCGCCCTTAATCGTCACCATATCGGAAAATGCGAACTTGGAGAAATCCGCGTCTAAACCGTAGCTTACAAGCGTTATCTTAACTCCGGCGACATTCATCATACACAGGCAATACAACTCACGCAGAGTGGGTGTGCCGATGTAGAGGATTAGCTTGGGGCGGGTTTTGAGGTACCTCATAAGCCAGCAGAGCATTACAAAGTAGGTATTTTTCTTGTTCATACCGCACTCGGCTACGGCTTTTGCCATAATCTCCGCGAGTTTTTGTGAATCGGCGGGGATATTCTCGGCACTAAGCCACATTTCCACCGACTTCTGGATATCTGCCGCATTGTCGAAGCTGGCGGCGGTGTATGCCGAAGCCGCGGCTATTTCGTCGGTTGTAGCGGTGGGCATTTTCTCTTTGAAGAACAGCCCATTTTTGCTTGCCGCCACAAACTGCTCAATCAGCAAGCTGCGAAAACTGTCGGGACTATCGTATCCGACATATCTCACAAATTCCTGTGACATTTCCTTTGTCCTCATTCCTATATGACTTCAAGTCCGTAGTAGTTACACAGACGAGCCATTCCGTCATTGTAACCGGAGCCTACGGCTGAGATTTTCCACTCACCTTTGTAGAGGTAGAACTCGAGAGCGACCACCGTAATCTCGCTTGTAAGCCCCTCGAGATTGAAGATTACTCGTTCTTCGGTGTCTCGTAACTTGACGCAGGGCATTCTTACTCCTGCGAATGTTTTACTTGCATTGCCCGCATAGATGGAGTAGGCAAGCACGATTTTTGCTATGTGGGAATCCGCTTTTGCGAGGTCAATATCAACTCGTCCGTTTTGCGGGGAGTAGGTGACTTCTCCATTGGGAGAACGTTCGTTGCCGAAGAAAACAAGTCCCGTGTCGTTCAATGCTTTGCCGTTTTGGTCAACCAGAAACACATACGGGTCAACCTCCCAGCCGTTGGGGACAATCCCCGTAAAAAGCACGCTGAACTGCATACCTATATACTGCGGCAAACCAACTCGCTGACCACGCTGCAATGTAACCTTTTGATTCGGGGTTTGCACGGGCTGCGGTCTTGATATTGAGATGACATCGGTGGCGGGAGCGGGCGTCAGCTGCTGCACCGAAGCGGAATCCTGACTTCTTGCAGGGGCGGTGTAGAGCGGTTTTGCTGACGCTGCGGGTATGTCGGACGCCGGTTTTCCCGAAAGATAAATTCTCCGTGTAAAGGTGGAACGGAACAGCACTTCGGTATACATAAGCGTATTTGCTGCGATGTTCGATACCGTAATGGTTATGGAATTTCTTCCCGCTTCAAGAACGCCGGGGGAGAACTGCACATCACGCATTCCGCATACGATTTCGGTGCGTTCGGGGACGTTCACGGACATAAGGAAAGTGTTGCTCTCCTCGGCAGCAAAGGCACCGAGTTCTATCGTCCGCGGAACATCGAAGAATCCATCGGCTGTGCCGAAGCCTTGGACTTTTCCCAGCACCTCAACGTCTTTTGCACAGGCGGGGTAATTCGACAGGACTGCTATGTCGTCAAGGCTGCTTTCGGTAAGCTCTACACGCAGGTTTTCAAGCGTCACTCCGCTTGAATCGATGGTGATTACTGCCCCTTTTTTTGCCCATACGGTTGTACCCTTGCCGATAATGTGGAGCGGTTTTCCGATAAGTACCGGTCCTTCAAATTCTCCCGCAGGTAATGTAAGCACAGAGCCTGCGGGGGCTTTGCCGATTATTTCATTGAGATTTTCCGCCAAACCGTTCACCCCGAATAAGAATTTGCCGCGTCCCGCCTGTCAGACGGCAAGCGGGAGGGCATTGTTTAATCAGACATTTACTCCGTAAGCTCTGCAGAGTGCCTCAAGTCCACCCTGGTAGCCTGCTGCAACTGCATTGAACTTCCAATCGCCGTTATAGCGGTAGATTTCGCAGACAACAAGTGCAGTTTCGATAGAGAATTCCTCAACGAGGTCGAAGCGGAGAACTTCCTCGCCGCCCTGGTCGTCGGGAGTGTCAATCTTTACTACGCGAACGTAAGAGTTGGACACCTGACCGAAGTTCTGGTTCTTCTGCTGGCCGTCGAAAATGGTGACGGTAACAGCAATTTTCTCAACTTCCTGAGGAATTTTTGTGAAGTCGATGATAATTGCCTCGTCATCGCCGTCACCTTCGCCGGTACGGTTGTCGCCTGTGTGAACGACTGCACCGTTTCTTGCACTGAGGTTGTTGTAGAATACGAAATCCTCGTCCTTGATTACCTTGCCGTTTGCACCGAGCAGGAATACGCACGCGTCGAGGTCAAAGTCCTGACCTCCGTCATAGCGGTTGATGTCCCAGCCCAGACCGATTCTTGCCATTGTTACGGATTTGTCCAGCGATACACGCTGACCTTTTGAAAGATTTACAGCCATTGTAATGTCCTCCTTGATTTATTGTATCCCTGACCTTGGCAGTGTGCCAAGGTGGGGATTTTTATTGATTACTTTTTGGAAAATGCTTTTACGATTGCCTTTCTGATGAGGTCTATCGGAATGATGGAGAGAGCCAGTACCAGAACAAGCAGCCACTCGGTGATATTCAGACCGTGGCAGCCGAGAATGTCACCCACAGCGGGAATTGCCACACCGATATAAGTCATTGCAATCTGTACGAGGGCAATAATTCCGAACACCATAAGGAATCCCTTGTTCTTTGTGAGATTATCGAAGAGATTGAACTTTTCGGTTCTTGCATTAAAGCCATTGAATACTGCAATAAAGATGAAGAATGCGAAGTAAGCGGTTGTAAGATAGATATGAGCGTCTTCAGCGATAGCACCCTGTCTGATAAAGCCCCATGATTCGAGCATCGTCAAGCCAGAAGCAGCGTCAACGATTTTCTCACCGAGAAGCAGCATTACAAGCGAGAGAACAAATGTCCAGCCTGCTCCTACGATGATTTCGCTCATCATATTCTTGCTGATAATCGGCTCTGTTCTGCGTTTGGGCTTTTCTTTCATAAAGCGGGCGAGAGCGGGTTCGCCGCCGAATGCGAGTGCTGCAAGCGTATCCATTACGAGGTTTACCCACAAAATCTGGATAACGTTGAGCGGAGAATTGAGGTTGAGCAGCGGGCAGATAAACGAGATAAGCACTGCTGCAACGTTGATTGTAAGCTGGAAGATAATGAACTTTCTGATAGAATTGAAGATTGTACGTCCGTACAGAATAGCCTTATCAATGGAGTTGAAGTTGTCGTCCAGAATAACGATATCGGACGCTTCCTTGGCAACCTCAGTACCGCCGCCCATTGCAAAGCCGACATCTGCTTTCTTGAGGGCGGGGGAGTCGTTTACTCCATCGCCCGTCATACCTGCTACAAGGTCGAGTTCCTGAGCAAGGCGAACAAGGCGGCTCTTATCGGAGGGGAGTGCACGTGCGATTACACGGATATCCTTCAGCTTTTCCTTGATTTCCTCGTCGGAGAGCTTTGCAAGTTCATCAGAAGTGAGAACTATATCGGTATCGGATTCGAGCAGACCTGCGTCCTTTGCGATTGCAACGGCAGTTTCCTTGCGGTCGCCGGTAATCATTACAACCTGAACGCCTGCACCCTTTACCTCACGGATTGCTGTTACAGATTCGGGGCGGACTTCGTCACGAATTCCTACAGCTCCGACAAGCGTCCAATTGTTGCCGTCGGGAAGTGCGTCTTCGCCGAGTGCGTCCTCGCTGGTGGCGATTGCAAGCACGCGGATTGCACGGTTTGCAAGCTCGTCAATCTTTGCGTTGAGCTTGTTCATATCGAACGGCTGCTTTTCGCCGTTTTCATCGTAGTAGGTTGCACAGCGCTGCAGAATTTTTTCGGGTGCGCCCTTGATTAACGTCATTTTATAAGCACCGTCAATCTGCGTTGCGGAATACTTGTTTGTGGAGTTGAACGGGATATTGCCGACAGTGGTTATTCCGTCCTTTTTTGTGCCCTCAATGTCAAAGCCGAGGATTGCACGTTCGGTGGCGTTGCCGCCGATTACTTTGCGGTCGCTGCCTGTACCGCTTATCATCGAAAGCGTGTTGTGCTGAATGGAGAGCGAAAGAATGTCGTGAAGTCCGTTTCCGAGTTCGTTTATGCTTTTGAACTCCTTGACATCGCCTGTAATAAAGGAAACTGCCTCCAGCTTGCCCTTGGTGATTGTACCCGTCTTATCGGAGAACAGAATGTTCAGCGAGCCTGCGGTTTCAATTCCGGCAACCTTGCGGACAAGGACGTTGTCCTTAAGCATTTTGCCCATATTTTGTGCGGATACAATTGCAATCATCAGCGGAAGTCCCTCGGGAACTGCCATTACAATGATGATTACCGCGAGCATTACTGCGTTAATAATCGCTTTGAGGAGAGCAGCCCACTGGAATACGCCGCCTGCCATAATAGCATCTGCGGGGTTGAAGCCCGTATCAATAAAGAATGTTTTGAAAAGCATTGCAACCGCAATTGCAATACCGCCGATATAGCCGAATTTGGAAATACCGTTTGCGAGATTTCCGAGTTTAACCTTAAGAGGAGTTTCACGGTCGTCGTCTGTCTGGAGCTGCTTTGCGATTTCGCCGTAAACGGATTTGTCGCCGACTACCGTTACCTGCATAACGGCATTGCCCGAGCATACAACTGCACCACGGAATACCTTGTACTCGTTATCGAAGTTGATATTCTCATCGGTGTCTTTCCAACCGTCGGGGATTGCAACTTTCTTTGCCTCGCGGCTTTCGCCGTTCAGTACGGACTGGTCAACCTTGAGGTCGCCGTCAACGAGAATTCCGTCAGCGGGAATCTTGTCGCCCGCTTGCAGAAGAATGCAGTCGCCAACAACGATATCGTTGATTGCAACTTCCGTGATAACGTCGTTGCGGTAGACTTTACACATTATTCTGGAGGCTTCTTCCTGAAGCTTCTGGAATGCGTTTTCGTTATTGTACTCGGAGATTGTGGAAACCAGCGTTGCAAGCATTATTGCAATCAGAATTCCCAAAGGCTCGTACCACTCGGGTGCTCCCTCGCTGATTACGCCGACCATACCGAGAATCCACAGCACGACATTGACGCCCAGTGCTACGAGCAGAATTTTAATCATCGGGTCGCCGAGATTGCCCTTGAGCTTATCCCAAAAGCTCTCATGTGCTTGTTCCGTCATGGAGTTGTCGCCGTATTTTTGTTTACTTTCAGCGACTTCCTTGTCTGTAAGTCCGAATTTCTTCATTTTTCTTCCTTTCTGAATTGTCTGAATTGACTGAGTTGTATTTATCAAAATCGTTTTCTGACTAACGAATTTGCCGGTATTAAGTGACGCTGACTTCGCACAGCAAGCCGTTTTCCTTGTCCGACATACGGAATAATGCTCCATCGCGGAGTTCAACTGCACTTCCCTTGGGGACAAGCCGCCCGCCGGGAGAGGTCATACCTTCTATTCCGTCGTTGACGAGGAGCAATTTGCCGTTGTAGCGGCTGACGTATGCTTTCATATCCGTGTTTGCTTTCTCGTCGTTGTGGACGTTGGAATAAATGTGCCAATCGAAAAGCGGAAGCCCGAGGAATGCGATAACATCGCCCTTTTCGCGATAAACGCCCTTTTTCCCACGCATCTCGCTCTTGAAATTGAGGCGGACAACGGGGGAGTTCAAGCGTGTTCTGCAGAATGGGCAGACGGGGTTGTTTTCGTCACGCAGGATAAACCACTTTTTCTCACAGCGGGGATTTGAACAGGGGGTGAGCCTGTCCCAAGCCTTCAGCAGTTCTGTTTCCCATTCCATCGCGGTGGGGCGTTCGGAGGGATTGTGAAGTCCGTCTACGAATGCACGGATAAACAGCCGTTCCAGACCTTTGGAAAGCGACTGTATTGTCACATCAAGGTCGGGCGGGCGGTTGGATTGGTCGTTCGGGTTTTCAATGAATGTTGCCATCGGCCCGAGGGCGAGGAAATCGTCCTCTTCCGCACTGGTCGCACTGTAAATCTTCGGCCCGATAAGCGGGTGTCTGCAAAACAGGTATTCGTATATCAGCACGGGGAGTGCGTGAAGGTCTGTCTGAACGCAGGGGAGAGCACGGCGTGGGTCGCCGAAATCCAACACCATGGTTGCGAGAACTTCCGGTGCGATATAGCCGCGTGTTCCCACCACTTCTGGAGCGTATTTATTCGGCACGACAAGGCTGTCGATGTCGATTACTACGGCAGAACCCGTCTTGGGGTCGATAAGCACGTTGTTGCAGGATAAGTCCGAATGAGCAAGACCTGCCTGGTGCATTCGGCGTATCGTTCGCGACAGTCCGATTGCGGTTTTGAGCATTGTGCGGAAATCGCCGCATTCTTCGGGGGCAAGGTATCTGCGGTTTCTGCCCGTAAACCAGTTGGACTTCTTGTCCTTGCCTTTCAGGTTGAGGACGCTTGAAGCGGTTGCTTCAAAGAAGAAGTTCTGCGGGTAGGTGGGGCAGACAATGCCGAATTGCGGCTGCGTCACAATCGCGACAGGCCAGCAGAAGCGTTTGCGGAAATACTCGGCGGTCTTTTCGGTGTTGCCTAAAGCACCGCCGTCCTGCTCGGAGAGAGTGGGGTTGTAGATTCCCACGATTGTGCGAATTCTGTCTTGCAGGCGGGGATTGTTTCCATCCTGTGGGTTGTTGAAGAACTGCACCGCATACTGCTTGTCGGGCGTAAAGTAGGTATGCTTCATTCCGCCGCGTGGTGCATTCGCATCGTATACATATTCAATTGTGTTGCCGTTGTCGAGAACGGCGGTCAGTATAGTTCCGCTCTGCATTTGTACAGTCCTTTTTATGTGTTATAAGCGAATCAAGACAAGGCTTCGGTCATCGAAGCTGCCTCGTTCATTGTAGTTGTCGAGCCATACGCGAAGCCGCTCCTCGGGGGTGTCGCCGATATTCATACGAAATGCTTCCAGTGAGTGGCAATACAGTCCGTCCCGCTTATCCCAGAGTGCGTCAATAGCTTCGGGGGAGTTATCCGTCAGAAGCTGTTTTGCGTACTGAAGTGCTATGCTCTGTCGGCTGAGAGATACCGAACGGAAGCGGATAGGTGCGGGGTCCTCACCGCAGAAACCGCTCTCGCTTGCGTTATTGAACGGGATAATCCCGTTCAGACAAAGGTCGAGATACAGTCGTTTCATCATTGGAATGTTGGGGAAGTAATCATCAGCCACGCCGTCCGACATAAGTAGTATAGTATCGGAACTTCCGCGGGAGATGCGTGTTTTTGCCCCGAGTGCTTCCTGCTTGGAATTTTTCTCGGAGAGGAAGTCGGTTTCACCCGAGAATGCACCGCTGTCCGCTTCGCCAAGCAGACGCAGGCAATTAGCCGAATCCGCATTGCTGTCCAAAGCACAGATACAGCCATCGCCAATCTGCACACACGCCATAAAGGTCTGACGCTTGCCGTCGATTTCGAGCGGCACAGCAACCGCCGCAAGGAATGTCGCGGACAGGTCGGAGAGCGTTGGCTTTCTGCCGAGAGCGTTCTCGTACTTCTCATCTTCGGCGAGCTTTGCAAGCTCGGAATTCTGGGCGGTGAAAGCAACGCGAGCCGATTCCTGTACCAACGGTGCTATCTTGCCGCAAGCCTCCATAAACTGCGTGCTTGAGAGGTCGGCTGAGAGCTTCTCCTTAATATCGGGAGAGTTTGCGAACAACTCGGCGAGTTTCTCTTTGAGAAATGCCGCTGTCGACTCGCTGGAAACACGGGAGCCGATTCGGGAGAGCGGTTTGGAGCCTGCACCGTCGCATACTACCGCGATAATGCAGTCATCGGTTGCGGCGATTTCAAAGAAGTCATCGCAATTGGTACCCTCGTGTTTGTGCTTCTTTCCGCGGACTCTTGCACCGATAATCTCCCCAAGGGGGGAGGCGAGGTGTTTTTCGTGGCTTTCGGTGTGCATTTCCGTGCCGTTATCTGCAATCTCTTTGTATTGCCAGATAGACTCGGTATGCTCCATTACCTCCATATCAGAAAGTTTTTTCTCGGATTCGGGCGGTTGGCTGGCTTCGTGTATTACCTCGTCAATACTTACGGACAACTGACATTCGCTGATGTCCTTGGGAGCATCGGGGGTTCTGATTTCGGTTTTATCCATATTATCTCCTGATTAAGGAACAATAACAAATCCCTGGGGAGGCGGCGGCAGCTCAATAGCTTCGCCGGGCTTTGCGTCGATGCTCTTGGACGACGCTTTGATGGAACTGGATACCCATGCGAAGAACTGTGCCATATCACCTGCGGTGAGGTTGTTCATCATAAGGACATTATTGGTGATTTTTTTGAGGGTATTCGCATTGGCATTTGCACCCGCTCCGCACGCGATGATATTACCGACGGATACCTGCTTGATTGCCTCTACACCCTCGTCGATATTATCGGTGGGGGCACCGTCTGTCATAAGGAATACGAGCGGCTTCCAGTCGCCTTTCTGGGTTGCGGTGGAGGTGCGAACTTCGGTGGAAACGCAGTCTGCGAGTACCTTTAACGCACCGCCGAGAGCGGTGGCTCCGCCTGCCTGAAGCTGAGGCTCTTTGAATACCATAAGCTCTGTGAGCGGTGTAATCTGTCTTGCTGAGCTGTCAAACGTAATAATGGACAGGAATGCGGTTTCGAGAGCCTGTGGATCGCCCTTGAGTTCGGACACGAGCATCTTGATTCCTTGCTTTACTGCTTCAATGGGTTCTCCCGCCATGGAGCCGCTGCAGTCGAGCAGCAGATACACGGGAAGTCTTCTGATGTAATCAGACATTTTGAAATCCCTCCGTAAAATGTTGGTTTTTTTGAATGTTGAGATGATTGCAAGTTGTGAGTAAATCGTTTACTGTCTTGTAGATACAACACTTCACGATATATTATACCTCATATTTCAAACGTTGTCAATAGTTTTGCCAAAAATTCGCAGATGTGATTTAAATGCGAAATATCGTATGCTTTTTGGCACCGAAAATCGACACCTTATCGTAAAGGGGGCTTGATTTTTTTGGAGAAATATGCTAAAATAAAAAAGTATGTACTTTGGCGAGGGCTATTCGCAGTCTTCCCGAAACAAGGAAATCATGCCCTATCGGGCTTGAATATTAGGAGATGGTTCAAATCAAGGAGAAGTTGAAAAGGATTTTTGAAGAACTGAAAATGCTGAAAACTGCCGAGGGCAGGAAAGAGTATTATTCGCTCCACAAGGAGATTATTCTGTATTTTGTTTTCGGAATAGGCACAACAATTGTGTCGATGGGAAGCTACTATCTTTGCCGTGTGTTTTTCCCCGACGAGCAGCATGTGCCTGTGTGGCTGCGGTGGATTTTCAATATCACGAGAGTGTTCGGGGTGGAGAGCAATACGGCTCTGCCCGTAATCATCTCGTGGTTTTTATCGGTGACTTTCGCTTTTCTCACAAATCGCGTGTATGTGTTCCACAGCGAGGTGAAGTCGTTCGGCGGGTTTGTGCTGGAGGCATTGAGGCTCTATGCTTCGCGTATTGCTACCCTTTTGGTGGACTTACTTATTATGTTCCTGTTGGTAGACGTGCCGCAGATTCACAATGCGTTGTACGAATTCTGTGCAAAGGTGTTCTCAAATGTAATAGTGTTGGTGCTGAACTATATTCTGAGCAAAATTTTCGTGTTCAGAAGAAAAAAGCCGAAGAAAAAGGCAGAATAATAAGATTGCAAGCCCCGCAGATTTGCGGGGATTTTTGTTTGGGAGAATTTTCATTTGCTCGAATAATCCACTTCGTATTTCCCATAATAAGGGAAGAATTGGAGGGGATAGAATGATAAACCAAAACTCGGGACAGAACGCGGGCAGACCGCCCGAACTTTCGGAAGATGCGGCTTTGGCACTCGCCAATGCGATTACAATCGCGGGGCAGATGGGACATTCGTATATCGGTTCGGAGCATTTGCTGTGTGCCTTGGTCAAGAACACGCAGAGTACGGCGGGTATGCTGCTGGCACGGCATAATGTGCTTTTCCGAAACCTTATTTTACAGATGAAGAATCGAATCGGGGCGGCGAACGTTTCACAGCTCAACGAAAACAACTTTTCGCCCCGACTGCGTAAACTGCTTGTAAATGCACGGAATATCGCGGCGGCAAGAAACGAACCTGTCGTCAGCACGGAGCATTTTCTGTTGGTGATGCTTACCGATCAGGAATGCATTGCGTATTCCCTGCTTCAGGAGCAGGGCGGGGATTTGGCGGCACGGCTGTATAACAGCGTATCTGCAAGGAACTACGAGGGGCAGAACTTCGCCCAAGCCGACATTTCTCCTAAAAAAGTAGACGCTAAGAAATCGGCGAAGTCCGATTATCCCGTGCTGCTGAAATACGGCAGAGAACTTACCGCAGAGGCGAAGCGGGGAGCTTTAGACCCCGTGATTGGACGCGACACCGAGATTGAACGAATGGTGCAGATTCTCCTGCGGCGAACCAAGAACAACCCCTGTCTTATCGGTGACGCGGGGGTTGGCAAGACTGCGGTTGCGGAGGGATTCGCACAACGGATAGCAGCGGGGAATGTGCCGCCCGATTTGTTGGAAAAGCGGGTGTTTGCACTGGATATTTCGAGTATGCTGGCGGGTGCTAAGTATCGCGGCGATTTTGAGGAACGCTTGAAAAGTGCATTGGACGAGGCAATGTCGGGGACGGAGGTTATTCTCTTTATTGACGAGATTCATATGATTGTCGGCACGGGGGCGGCAGAGGGTGCGATTGACGCGGCAAGTATTCTCAAACCTCTGCTGGCACGCGGGAAAATCTGCCTTATCGGGGCGACTACCACCGATGAATATCGTCGTTTTATCGAGAAGGACGCCGCTTTGGAACGCCGTTTTCAGCCAATCAATGTGCCGCAGCCCGACGAGGCGGGGGCTGTTCGTATTCTCACGGGACTGCGTCCGAGGCTGGAGAGCCACCACCGTGCGTTGATTACAGACGCGGCGATTAAGGCGGCGGTTTCGCTGTCGCAGCGGTATATCACCGACCGCCGGCTTCCGGACAAGGCAATAGATTTGATTGACGAGGCGGCGGCTGCGGTGCGTGTGGAGCGGCTTTCCGCAAAACGCTCGTTTTTCGCACCACTGAAAGAGCGGTTGGCGGGTGAGCGTGTGGTGGTAGACGGCGAGGATGTGGCAAAGGCGGTGTCTGCGATTACGGGGATTCCTGCGGCACGGCTGTCCGAGGACGAGAGCGTGCGGCTGTCCCACTTGGAGGAGTTCCTCGGGGAGCGGGTAATCGGTCAGGATAAGGCGATTTCACTGGTGGCAAATGCGGTACGCCGAGGGAGGGCGGGACTTCGCGACCCCAACCGCCCGATAGGCTCTTTCCTTTTTCTGGGGCAGACGGGTGTGGGAAAGACGGAACTTTCGTCCGCACTCGCCGAGGGAATTTACGGCGACAAGAAGCGGCTTATACGATTCGATATGTCGGAATTTACGGAGCGTCATTCTATCGCGAAACTTATCGGTTCTCCTCCCGGATATGTGGGGTACGAGGAGCAGGGGCAGCTAATCAAAGCGGTTCGCACTCAGGGGTATTCAGTGGTGCTGTTTGACGAGGTGGAAAAGGCACACCCCGATGTTCTCAATGTGCTGCTCCAGATACTGGAGGACGGGAAACTCACTTCTTCGGACGGGAGAGTTGCCGACTTCAAGAATACTATTGTAATTATGACGGGAAATGTGGGTGCGTCTGAACTCAACCGTGTGTATGTAGGCTTCGGAGGCGGGAAAGGCGGGACTTCGGACGTGATGAAGTCGCTGAAAACGCAATTCCGTCCCGAGCTGCTGTCACGTATCGACAACGTTGTAGTATTCGAGCGTCTGAACGAACAGAGTATGGAACAGATTTGCCGCAAGATGCTCCATACTGTATCGGAACGTGCGAAGTCCCGCGGAATAGAACTTTCCTTTGACGAGAGTGCGGCAAAACGCTTGTGCGAGAGCGTTCGCGGGGAGGACGCGGGGGCACGCCCGCTCCGCCACAAAATCACCTCCGAGATTGAGGATATGCTGTCTAAACGCATTATCTCGGGAGAACTTGCCGAAAACTCCCGTGCCGAGGTTATCTTCGAGGAGAATGCTTTTCGCGTACGGCTTCTCAATCGTCAATGAGGTCGCACTGCGAGAGCATTGTGTCGGCAAAGACCGCATAACCGCGTGTTGGGTCGTTGAGGAAAACGTGGGTGACTGCTCCCACCAGCAGCCCGTTCTGGAGAATGGGGCTGCCGCTCATTCCGCGGACGATGCCGCCCGTTTGAGAGAGCAGCTTTTCGTCTGTGATGTGGATAACCATCGCCTTTGAGCCGTTCATATCCAGCAGATTCATACGTTCTATTTCAATGGAATAATTCTTGGGCGTACCGCCGTCCGCAGTGGTGAGAATTGAGGCGGGACCGGTTTTTACCTCTTGTCGGTAGGCTACGGGGACAGGTTTCCCGAAACAGTCGGCTTTATTTTCGGAGAGCGTGCCGAATACCCCGACCGGAGTGTTGGAGGAAATTTCCCCGATATCTGAATTAGAGAGGATAAGTCCGCACAGTTCGCCTGCACAGCCCTCCTTACCCTTTACCACGTCATATATTTCAGCGGACGTGATTTCCCCCGAGCCGAGAGGGACGGCACTTCCGGTGGTGATATCGCTTACCGAGTGTCCCAAGCCGCCGAAGGTGCGGGTTTCCGGTTCGCAGAAGGTGAGTGTGCCGATTCCCGCGGCACTGTCGCGGACGAAAGCACCGATTTTAAGGAAGCCGTTCTCGCTTTCGGGAGTGAGTGTGACGAGAATTTCCGCGTCATTACGCCGCAGAAGAATGGTGGTTTCGGGCCGCGTCTGGATAGCGGCGGCAAGCTCTGCATTGGTGGAAACGGGGATTTCATTTACAATGGAGATAATATCTGCCGTTTTTATCCCCGCACGCTGGGCGGGAGATTTATCCGCAACAGAGATTACCATTACTCCGTTTGAGCGTATTTTTATGCCGAACGGCATACCGCCTGTCAGAACGACGCGGCGGGTGTCGCATTGGACAGCGGTGTCTGCTGCGTTTATAGTGAACGGGGATTGCAAAAAGCCGAAAATCGTACTGTACAACAGCACTATCGCAAGAGCAATTCCCCGAGAAAGAAGGGGTATTTTTCTCATAGTATGTTTCGCCTTTCATAGAATTTTTCGTGATTTTTCGAGTACGGCAGTAGTTTTCGCACCGCGTTTCGGGTTTATGATTTGAAAAAATCGGCGAGATGCCCTTGAAATTCTGTTAAATTTTCGGAAGAATTGTCGGGGCGGTGCTGAAATTTCGGATTATGGGAAATATCCCCTTGACTTTTTTCGAGAAACGAGGTATAATATTTATATGTGTTTTCCGAATTGTTCTTAGTTCGGAATAAATTGTGCGTTTTTTACAAATTGTAATTTTTTGCAAGTCGTTTTACGGCTTTGAGCGGTTAAAACCGCTTTTGTAAGTAGTCTTTGCCCTAATGTCGGGCGGGGCTGTCATATTTATATTGTGAGTCAATATCGGCGTGATTTCCATGGGAATTCTTCCCGCAGGCGGAATTTTTGGCTTTCGTTTTTCTCATTTCCGTTTGCCGCGTCGTTTTTAGTCCGATAGCTGTGTAGTATCATCTGTCGGCAAATTACATAATGAGAAAATTTGGAAACCGAATAAATTCGTGTACGCTGCATTTTGCTGCGTGCTGCCTTGACTGTGCGAATTTTTCGGGTTTTCCGTCAGAAAGGATTGTTTATGGCATTGTTATCAAACGGAAATAAGAGCGAGAGAGAGGTTTCTTCGAAAAGACAGACCGCAAGAGGTACTACTTCACGTCAGACAACTTCGCCGAGAACTTACCGCAAGGCTGCTCCGGTGCTGAAAGGGACTTCGGAGAAGCAGGCGGGCGAAAAGCGTCCCGTTCTTGGCCGCAGCAAGACCGCGGCAAGCCGTGCTCCGCGTGAAAATCGCTCCGCTCCCGTGAAGTTTTCCGCGTTGGGAGGACTTGGCGAAATCGGAAAGAACTTGTATGTTTACGAGTGCTGCAATGATATGTTTATCGTGGATTGCGGACTTGCTTTCCCTGATGAGGAGATGTTCGGCGTTGACCTTGTTGTTCCCGACTTCACCTATCTTGAGAAGAACAAGGAGCGTTTTCGCGGAATTATCATCACCCACGGACACGAAGACCATATCGGCGGTTTGCCGTATCTTTTGAAGAAGGTAAACGTCCCGATTTACGGAACACGCCTTACCCTTGGTTTGGTTGAGGGAAAGCTCAAGGAACATGGACTGCTTGGCTCTGTGCAGCTGAATGTTGTTCAGCCGCGTCAGAATGTCAAGATGGGCTGTATGTCGGTGGAATTTATCCGCGTAAATCACTCAATACCCGATTCCTGTGCGGTGGCTATTCACACCCCCGCAGGTGTTATCGTTCATACAGGCGACTTTAAGGTGGATTATACCCCTATCGAGGGCGGAATTATCGATTTGGCACGCTTTGGAGAACTGGGCAACAGGGGCGTTATTGCACTGATGTGCGAGAGTACGAACGTGGAGCGTCCCGGCTACACCAAGAGCGAAAGTTCGGTAGGACAGAGCTTCAGAGGATTGTTCGACAAGGCGGAGGGCCGCAGACTGATTATTGCTACTTTCTCCAGCAATATCCACCGTATTCAGCAGATTATTGACGAGGCGGTAAAGCACGGCAGACGTGTGGCAATCTCGGGAAGAAGTATGACCAACGTTATCGCAAAGGCGGTAGAGCTTAACTATATCCGCGTTCCGGAGGGTACGCTTATTGATATAGACTGCATTAAAAACTGCGACCCGTCGGAGTTGGTTATCGTAACAACGGGAAGCCAGGGCGAACCGCTTTCCGCACTTTCGAGAATGTCGAGCGGCGACCATCGCCAAGTGACTATCACCCCGAATGACGTTATTATCATCTCGGCGACACCGATTCCCGGAAATGAGAAGCTGGTTACCAAGGTTGTCAACGAATTGATGAAGCAGGGTGCGGAAGTTATCTACGAGAGTATGTACGAGGTACACGTTTCGGGACACGCTTGTCAGGAAGAACTCAAGATGATGATTTCGCTTACCAAGCCGAAGTTCGTAGTGCCGATTCACGGCGAGTACAAGCACTTAAAGAAGCTTACCGGACTTGCGGTTGGTATGGGTATCCCCGAGGAGAACACCTTTATAGCGGGACTGGGCGACGTTTTGGAAACCGATGGCGTTGATATGAAGTTTGCGGGTACTGTACCGAGCGGTATGGTGCTGGTTGACGGTATAGGAGTGGGCGATGTCGGAAGCGTGGTTCTTCGCGACAGAAAGCACCTCGCAGAAGACGGCGTAATGATTATCGTGGCAACTATGGATCGCGAAACGGGACGAGTTGTGGCAGGCCCCGATATCGTATCCCGCGGATTCGTGTATGTCCGCGAGAGCGAGGCTCTTATGGACGAGGCAAAGCAGCTTATGCGTCAGGTTATGGACAACTGCTTTGAGAGAAATATCCGCGAGTGGGGCAACATCAAGTCGGCAATGAGAGATGAGCTTTCGGATTTCATCTATAAAGAAACGAAACGCAGCCCTATGATTCTTCCTATTATAATGGAGATTTAAGGCACAGCTTTACGTGGTTTGGAGGCGGACGGAATGAAGAATTTTTACACGAGTAATGCGTTGCTGGCGGCAATTTGCGTGCTTATTGCAATGCTTGTCGGAATTGATATTTATTTGTTCCGTTCGGAGCCGGTTATTTTCTGGATTTCGCTGCCGTTTTTGCTGGGGCTGTCGGGACTTACTCTCGGAAAACTGCTGCAGATTCGGCAAAGCGAGTATCGCTACTTTGAAAGACTGTCACAGGAAATACGCAATGCAAACTCTGTTTCGCTTACCAAATTTCCGCTGCCGGTGTGCATAGTTGATGGAAAACGGAATGTTACCTGGAGCAATGAGAAGTTTAATGTGGCGTTTTTCCGTCCGAGCGAGGACAATGTTTCCATTGACAGCGTGACGGATATGCCGCTGGAACTGTATGGTGCGGAGGGCCGTGAACTGCGGTATGGCGAGAGTTGGTATCGTTTGTATTCCGTTCCCCACGAGTACACCCTTGAAACAAAGAATTTTGGCAAACCTACCGGTAATGAAATCGAATATCAGAAGATGACTATACTCATTTTCCGCGACATCACCGATTACAAGATGCTGCAGCACACCTATGATATTACCCAGCCTATCGTTATGATAGTGATGGTGGATAACTATGAGGAGCTGCTTTCGGGTGCAAAGGAAAGCGAGCGTGCGTATGTTACCATTCAGGTCGACAGACTGATTGAGGAGTATTTCGCAGAGAAAAAGGCGGTACTCCAGAAGATTTCCGTCGATAAGTTCCTCATCGTGCTGGAGAAGCAGTACCTTGACGAGATGATTGAGGATAAGATGGCGATAATCAACAAGGCACACGAGATTATCGTGCGTGAGCGTGCGGCTGTTACCTTATCAATCGGTGTTGGTACAACGGCGGGGTCGCTTGCGGAGGGTGAACGCTTCGCAAACGAAATGATTGGCAAAGCACTTGAGCGTGGCGGAGACCAGGCATTGGTAAAGACAGAGAATGGCTTTAATACATTCGGTGCGGTTTCTCCCGGACGCGAGCGTACGGGTAAGGTTAAAATCCGTCTGGCGGCGGAGGATATCAAGGATTTGGTCGGAACTGCCGATACGGTGTACATAATGGGACACGCATTCGGAGATTTCGACAGTGCAGGCTCGGCAATCGGACTTACTTGTGCGATTAGACGAATGGGATTCCCCGCTTACACGGTTGCAAGGTTCCGCGATGCGAACAAGACCAATGCCAAGGCGTTGTTCGACAGATTTGAGGACTATGATACTCCTGTAGTTATCGAGCCGGAGGAAGCGAAACGCTTCTTTACTTCCAAATCTGTGCTTATCATAGTGGATACCCACATCACCAAGAAACTAGAGGACCCGGAGTTGTACGAGAAAGCCGACAAAAACCGAGTTGTCATCATAGACCACCACCGACTGAGTGCGGGTGCGATTACAGATTTTGCGGTGCGGTGTCAGGAGAGCAACGCGTCTTCGGCGTCGGAGCTGGTAACAGAGCTTATTCAATATTTCGGGTCGGGCGTTACTTTGAAGCCGCTGGAGGCAGAGGCGCTGCTTGCGGGAATCACCCTTGATACACGCGACTTTGTAATGCGTTCGGGTGTTTCTACATTTGAAGCGGCGGCGTATCTTAAAAAGCTGGGTGCGGATACGATTTCCGTAAAAAAGCTGTTCGATATGCCTATGGAGCAGAAACTGCACAAGTCGGAGATTATCGCTTCGGCGAATATCTACAAAACGCGATGTGCGATTTCGATTGTGGAAAATGACTTTCCCGGTGTTCGGGTGCTATGTTCGCAGGCAGCAGACGAGATGCTGTATATCCGCAATGTGGACGCATCTTTTACGATTTATCCCATTGAAAACGGCTGGAGCATAAGTGCACGTTCGCTCGGCAAAATCAATGTACAGATGATTATGGAGAGTCTTGGAAACAAGAAGGACGATGGAGGCGGTCACCAGTCGATGGCGGGTGCTCAGCTCTACGATACCACAATGGAAGAAGTAGAGGAAAGACTAAAAAAAGCTATAGACGATTACCTCAACAATACATCAGAGGAAAACACAAGCAAATAAGGAGGACACTAATATGAAGGTTATACTTTTACAGGACGTTCAGGGAACAGGTAAGAAGGGCGAGATTAAGGAAGTAAAGGACGGATATGCTCAGAATTTCCTTATTAAGAAAGGATTGGCTCAAGAGGCTAACGCAAAGAATCTCAATCTGCTGCAGGGACAGAAGGACAGTGCTCAGCACAAGATTGACGTTGAAACTCAGAATGCAAAGGATATAGCGGCAAAGCTCGAGGGCAAGACCGTTGTTGTAAAGGCAAAGGCAGGTCAGAACGGAAGACTGTTCGGCACGGTGACCTCCAAGGAAGTATCTGCGGCTATCAAGCAGTCGCTGGGTGTTGATGTGGACAAGAAAAAGATTAACATCGATATGAAGATTGAGGGCTTTGGCACATTCTCTGCAACTGCTAAACTGTATGCGGGCGTTTCGGCGAAGTTTTCGGTATCGGTAGAGGAAGGCTGAAGACACGGCTGACAGAGGGTGGAGATAGATGGCGGAATTTGATTTATCGGGCATGAACCTGCCGTACAGCATAGAGGCGGAGCAATCGGTTCTCGGTGCAATTCTCCTTGACGGAGAAGCTATCGGTGATATCATAGTAACGCTTCATCCGGAGCATTTCTATGTCGATGTCAATAAGGGAATTTACGAGATTCTCGCTTCGATGTTTATGGCTTCCGAGAAGATTGATATTGTTACTGTGATAGAGTCGTGCCAACGACACGGCGTTTTCAAAACTGCCGAGGAAGCAAAGAAATATCTTGTGTCTTTGGTTGACGGCGTGCCGAGCGTTACCAATGCAATAAAGTATGCGGAGCTTATTACCGAGAAGTATATGCTTCGTCAGCTGATTTTCGCTTCAAAGGAAATTATTGACCAGGCAAATAACAGCTCCGACTCTGCAGATACTATTGTAGACTTTGCTGAACAGAAGATTTATGATATTCGCTCGGGAAATGAGAACAGCACTCTTACCCGAATCGGTAAGATTGTCTACGGCAGAGTGAAAGACCTTGATGAACTGGTTCACAGCAGCCGAATGAACAACGGCAAGCCTGTGATGACAGGTCTGGAAACGGGATTCACGTATGTTGACAAGAAGATTTACGGTCTGAATAAGTCCGACCTTATTATTTTGGCGGCACGTCCCGGTATGGGTAAAACTTCGTTTGTAATGAACCTTGCATTGGGTGCGGCAAAGAAGAATCCCGCTTCGCAGATATGCGTGTTCAGTCTGGAAATGTCCAAGGAGCAGATTGTATCGCGTGTTCTGTCGAGCGAGGCGAGAATTTCTTCGGAAGCGATGAAAACCGGCAAGCTCTCCAACGACGAGATGTCCTCAATTATGCAGGCGGCAGGCTATCTTCAGCAGATGGAGATTTATATTGATGATACTCCGGGTCTGAATGTCATGAGTATGAAGTCAAAGCTCCGCAGAATGAAGAATCTGGGGTTGGTGGTAGTCGACTACCTCCAGCTGATGACCAGTGCCGGCAAGTACAACGGCAACCGCGTGGCGGAGATGTCGGAGATTACACGAAATCTGAAAATTCTCGCAAAGGAACTGAATGTGCCGGTAATTGCACTTTCGCAGCTGGCACGCGGCCCCGAGCAGCGTCCCGATAAGCGTCCGCTGCTGTCGGATTTGCGTGATTCGGGTTCTATCGAGCAGGACGCCGATATTGTTATCTTCTTGTACCGCAATGCGTACTATGATAAGTCGGATCCGAATAAGAATGTATGCGAGTGTATCATCGCGAAGAACCGTCACGGCGAAACGGGTACGGTTATGATAGGCTGGGAGGGCGAATATACACGCTTCTTTAATGCGGAAATTACCAATCCGTCTGCTCCGCCTTCGGCTTAATTGAAATATGGAAGATTTTGAGAGCAAAGTACTGGCGACAATCGGCGACTGTGCGATGTTTGAGAGAGGTGCGGCGGTTGTCGCGGCTCTTTCGGGCGGTGCGGACAGCGTGTCGCTGCTGAGAGTGCTGAAATCCCTTGAAGAAACGCTGGAAATTCGCGTTTTTGCGTGTCACCTCAACCACGGGCTGCGTGGGAGTGAGAGCGATGCGGACGAGCGGTTTTGTGCGGATTTATGCGAGGGGCTGGGCGTCCCGCTTGAAAGGCGGCGGGTGGAGGTTGGAAAACTTCTCCGCCCTCATGAGAGCGTGGAGCAGGCGGCGAGGAGGATTCGATACGAATTCTTCGAACAGACGCTTCGCAAGTTTGAAAGCAATGTGCTGGCAACGGCACATACCGCCTCCGACAATACGGAAACGGTGCTGTTTAACCTCACACGCGGGACGGGTATCTCGGGACTGTGTGGTATTCCACCGGTGCGGGGGCTTGGCGATGAGTTTCGGGTGGTGCGTCCGCTGCTGTACTGTACCCGCTCGGAGGTGGAAGAGTACCTTGCGGGTCTGTGTCAGGGCTTTGTCACCGACAAGACCAACCTTTCGGAGGACTATTCACGCAACCGTATTCGGCTGAATGTCGTTTCCGAATTGGAAAAAATCAACCCTTCTTTACAGAGTGTAATATCCAGAATGACCAAAATCGTTCGGGAGGACGATGGTTTTCTTGAAGAACTAAGCGACAAGGCACTCTCCGACGCAAAAACGGGGCGTGGTTGGGACGCTGAGGCGTTATCGCGGCTGCCGAAGCCGATAAAGGCACGGGCTGTCCGGAGGATACTGGAGATGGGCGGTATTGAGCCGTCGGCATTGCGTATTCAATCAGCGATAGACCTTCTAGGGAAACGCAGTGCGAGGTACAATCCGTGCAGGGATAAGTTCTTCACGATACGCAAGGGCGTGTGCTTCACCGAAACGATACGCCAGCAGTTTGGCGGTTTTAACGAAAAGAAGTAGGCGTGGGAAGGGATTTTTGAAAATTTCAGCTAATATTCACAGAAAAGAATTGCATTTTGCAAAGTAATATGCTATAATTAGTTTCGTATGGGAGGCAGACTATGTTTATTCCCGAACAAATAGGAGAAATCCTGTTTACCGAGCAGGAGATAAAAGAACGCGTTAAGGCGTTGGGTGCGGAGATTACCCGTGACTATAAGGGTAAGAATCCTATGATGCTCTGCGTGCTGAAGGGTGCGACCGTGTTTTTCGCGGATTTGATACGCGAGGTTGAAACGGAAGTGCAGATTGAATTCATTCGTGCTTCGAGCTATGTGGGAAAGCTGTCCTTAGGTCAGGTGACGCTTGACGCAAGGGATTTGCCCGATGTTTGCGGACGAGATGTAATTCTCGTGGAGGATATTGTGGACACGGCAAGAACTCTCTCGCTGCTCACGGAAAGAATATCGCATATGTCGCCCGCGTCCCTTAAAGTGGCAGCACTGCTTGACAAGCCGTCAAGACGTGTTGTGGAGGGCTTTAAGGCGGACTATACCGGATTTGAAATTGACGATTTCTTCGTGGTGGGTTATGGACTTGACTGCGACCAGCAGTTCAGAAATCTCCCCTACATAGGAATTTTCAAGACATAAAATACCGCTCTGACAGTCAAATATAAATTGGGAGCGGCTACAAATTACAGAGGAAAGGCGGATAAGGAGGACAGATGAAGAAAAACAAGCTGCAAGGCGTTATTATTTACTTTCTGATTGCAATACTGCTGATTTTCGGATTGGTTTATATGCTGAATGTCGCAGGAGGCTCTAAAAGCGGTGCAACCAGCTATTCTCAGGTTATCACTGAATTTGATAATCTGAATGTTTCGGCATACGAGTTGGATTTAGGAAGCGGAGTGCTGAAATACTATATCAAGGGCGATAAGCAGGTTCGCGAGAATCTCAAGACCTACACTGTGCCGAATGTAAATATCTTCCTTAATGATATCAACAGTGGTTACAACGAGGACGGAAAACAGGTAACCTATCGTGTGCGTTACAATGAGGCAAATCCCGAGGCACCGTTGGTGGAGAACTATATCCCGATTTCGGATAATACGTTCCTTACTACGATTCTGCCGTATCTGCTGCTGATTGGCGTAATGATTGTCTTTACGGTGATTGTTCTGCGTCAGACAACGGGCGGCGGCAAGATGAATACTTTCTCGCGTGCGAATGTTCGTCAGCAGACGGGCAAGAAGGTCACATTCAATGATGTGGCAGGTGCGGACGAGGAGAAGCAGGAGCTTGTCGAAATCGTCGACTATCTGAAAAATCCCGGCAAGTACCGTGAAATCGGTGCTAGAGTGCCTAAGGGCGTACTGCTTGTAGGCCCTCCCGGAACCGGTAAGACGCTGCTTGCAAAGGCTGTCGCGGGTGAGGCGGGAGCACCGTTCTTCTCGATTTCCGGTTCGGACTTCGTGGAGATGTACGTCGGTGTCGGTGCATCTCGTGTAAGAGATTTGTTCGACCAGGCGAAGAAGCAGACTCCCTCCATCGTATTCATCGATGAGATTGACGCGGTTGGTCGTCAGCGTGGTGCAGGTCTTGGCGGCGGTCACGACGAGCGTGAGCAGACGCTTAACCAGCTGCTGGTTGAGATGGACGGCTTCAACGAGAACGAGAACATCATCGTTATGGCGGCAACCAACCGCCGCGATATTCTCGACCCCGCATTGCTGCGTCCCGGTCGTTTTGACAGACAGATTTATGTAAACTACCCCGATATGAAGGGCCGTGAGGAAATCCTCAAGGTTCACACCAGAAACAAGAATATTGGTCCCGATGTTGACCTTAAGAGAATTGCGGGAAGAACCGTTGGCTTTACCGGTGCGGATTTGGAGAACCTCGTAAACGAGGCTGCACTTCTGGCTGCACGCAACAACCGCAAGGCAGTCACCGAGGCGGATATTGAGGAGGCAACCGTTAAGGTTGTGGCAGGTCCCGAGAAGAAGAGCCGCATAATCAGCGACGAGGATAAGCGTATCACTGCTTATCACGAAGCAGGTCATGCTGTGGCTACCTACTTCTGCCCGACACAGGATAAGATTTACAAGGTTACTATCGTTCCCCGCGGAATGGCAGCGGGTATCACGATGCACGTTCCCGAGAAGGATCACGAGCATATGACCAAACGCCGTATGGAGGAAGAGCTTGTTGTTCTTCTGGGCGGTCGTGCTGCGGAGCAGATTGTTCTTGATGATATTACGACAGGTGCATCTAACGATATTGAGCGTGCAACCGAAACGGCTCACGATATGGTGACTCGTTACGGATTCTCCGAGAAGCTGGGCCCGATTCTCTACGGTGAGGAAGGACCGCAGGTATTCCTGGGACGCGACTACTCACGAAACAGCAGACACTACTCCGAAACTGTGGCAAGCGAGATTGACGCAGAGGTTCGCGAGGTTATCGAAACCGCTTACGAGCGTGCGAAGGATATTCTTACCGAGCACCGCGACTTGCTGGAGCGTGTTACCGAGGCTCTTATCAAGTATGAAACTATTGACGGCCCCGATTTCTACAAGCTGATGGACGGCGAAATCGATTTGGATAAGAAATCCACCGATTCTTCGGAACTTCTTACCGAAAAGCCCGAAACAGCTGACGGAGAAAACGAAAAGCCCGAAACGGCTGACGAAGAATACAAATCTGAATAACAAAAATATTCCGCCTTGAATATTCAAGGCGGAATTTTACGGAGAGTATAAAAATATGATTGAATACATTGACCAAGCCCCTACTCTGGAAGAGTACTTTGAAATGCGGCGGGCGGTAAACTTTATGCCGCTGTCGGAGAGAATTGCGACAAACGCATTGAATAACGCATTCCACATCACTACTGTTCGTGACAATGGCAGGGCAATCGGAATGATTCGGGTGTTGTCGGACGGCAGCTATGCGAACTTTATCACGGATGTAATGGTTATTCCCGAGTACCAAAGGCAGGGTATCGGCAAGGAAATGATGCGGAGAACCGTGGAGTATATGCGGGGAACGCTTCAGCCCGGAGAAACAATTGTTCTTTATCTGATGTCGGCAATCGGCAAGGAGGAGTTCTACAAGCAGTTTGGATTCCGAACCCGACCGAATGAGGTCTGGGGTGCGGGAATGAGTCAATGGCTTACTGCCCCCAAGGAATAAGCGGTATTGACGGGGCTTCGGTTTTTCACGATTACATATTGACAAATTGCTCATTATATGGTAAAATGAGAGTTAAGGCATGGTATGCCTATAGGATTTAGACGGATTATATATGTGAGGTAATTTATGGAAAGATTTTGTAACAAGTGCGGAAGTCTGGTAAGCGGTGACGGCGTTTTCTGCCCGAACTGCGGTGAGAAGCTCGAGAGTGCGGTTGACCTCGGCAAGCCTGCTGCTCAGGTTGAGGATATGATGCCGACCGTCCCCAGTACACCCGTTTCAACGAACAACTTCGGTACGACAAACACCACTTACGGCACCACAAATACAACTAATACTACTACCACA
>JBJESA010000143.1:0-2838 GCA_051882535.1 Oscillospiraceae bacterium | reverse complement strand
CATCACCGTCATAAACGCCTGTTACGGTGATTGACAAGAAACGGAAATCGTTCATAAGGTCGAGTTCCTCGCCCGAAAACTTTCCCATAATACGCACCACGGGACGCAGCACGTTCTCATTATGCTTTACAACAACACCATGTCTGCCGTCCGACAAGGAAACCATCGTTCCTACCGGATATGGGTTAAATGCGTGGAGAAACGCCTTTGTGACAGCCAAATCAAAATGCGAGCCGCTGCTTCCAAGTATATATTCCTCCGTTTCCGGCACCGACCACGGTACACGATAGGGACGGTTCGAGGTCAACGCATCAAACACATCGCACACTGCCAGAATACGTGCAATAAGCGGGATTTTGCTTCCCGAAATGCCGGTAGGATATCCGGAACCATCGTACTTCTCCTGATGGAACAGCACCCCCGAAAGAATATTTGAACTATACGAACCGCTGTTTTTCAGGATATTGTATCCTATAAGCGGGTGCTTTTTTATCTCGGCAAACTCCTCATCGGTGAGCTTTCCGGGCTTGATGATGATATCATGGTCGATATTCGACTTTCCAATATCGTGGAGAATACCTGCGACAACCGTTTCCTTAGTTTCCTCGGGAGTCATTCCCAGTTCGCCGCACACGCTTGCCGAAAGCATTGCCACTCGCAGGCAGTGCTTATATGTATAGTCATCGTAGTTCTGCAAGGCAATCATCTGATTTCCGAGGAACGAAGAATCACTTGCAATATCAACGATGATATCATCGGCAATACCGTCAACCTTTGCAACAGCTGCCTGTGAAAGCTGCTTAATTTCCTCGTTGCAGTCGAAAATCTCATCAAGATTCTTCAAAGCCTCGCCGATACGTGCATTTATCTCATGATTTCGGCGTTCTTTCTTCTTGATGACCTCTTCTTTTTTACTATCTCGTACGTCCTCAATTCCGCCGCCGACAATGTGTACGGTCTTGATGCCCTTTTCCTGGAGCATCTCAATCATACCCGAGGAAAGGAAAACTCCCCTTCTCAGGATAATTTGGTAGTCATTGGAAGTCGTAGAGCCGACATCATCAGCAAGCTGCATGCCCTCTCGCAGCTTGTCTACAGGTACTATCAGCATTGTTGTTCTCCTGTTTTCGTTTCAGCTATCTCAAAATTTAAGCGGTGAAGAATAAATACCACGGTCGATATAGTCTTGAATTGCCGCTCTGGTGGGAGCAACATCACTTTCGTAGGTAATGCCGAACCATTGTCCCTTGGTGGGAATATCTAGGACGCGGTAGCCGCTCTCCTCTATCTCCTGACCTACCACCTGTGCGATAGTAAGTTCTGCTTTCGGCTCGTCAGCGTCAAGATTTTCGAGAAATCCCGCAAAGCGTTCTTCAACAATCGACATAAAACCGTCGCAGAAGCCCCACATATTCATTGACGCGGTAGAATCCTCTTCGAGAATTCTCTCATACTCTTCATACTTACCACGAATAACGCCATCTGCACCGCGAATAATCTGCTTATGCTCGAGAACCTCTGTCAGAAAGCCATTGCTATTTGTACGACAAATTCCGCGATTTACCGTACCGTTATCGGAGAGTGTGTTCTTCAGCAGAAAGTCCACCGAACAGGCGTCCGCATTGGGATTCCGCAGAAAATCCGCCAAATCGGCAAATGCCGCCGGACTGTAGAAGTCATCCGAGTTGATTACTGCGAATCCCCCTTTTACAACGTCCTTACAGCAATACAATGCCTGTGCTGTTCCCCACGGCTTAACACGCGACGGAAAATCTCCCTGCCGCGTAGGTAAGAAATCTACCGATTGATAAACATAAGCCGTATCAACCAGCTTCTCGATGCGGCTGCCGATAGTTTCCTTGAAAAGCTCCTCAATATCGTGCCTGATGATAAACACAACACGATTGAAGCCGACTCTCAACGCATCGTGAATGGAGTAGTCTATCATAAGCTCACCGTTTGGACCAAGCGGCTCCAGCTGCTTTATTCTGCTGCCAAACCGCGACCCCATACCTGCCGCCAAGACGACTAAAGTCAACTCCTGCATAATAATGCTCCTTTGGAAAATCAATCCGAAAGCTGCTTGAAAGACTGCATAATCTTCTCGAGCTTGTCATTTGCTCTTGCAAGCTTCTCGCGTTCTTTTTCAATCTGCTCCTGAGGTGCCTTTGCAAGGAAGCCCTGATTGTTGAGCTTCTTGCTTAAGAACTCGATATCCTTTTCAGCCGCAGCCTTTTCCTTTTCAAGACGCTTGCGTTCCTCTTCCTTGTTGACAAGTTCTCCCATCGGGATAAAGATTCTTGCACTTGCAGTTACAACGGTAACCATACCGTCTGTGTTCGCAGGCTCTGCGTTTGTTACGTTGAATTCGCCCGCACCTGCCAGCTTCTCAAAGAAAGCAGCTGCACTTGTGAAGATATCTGTGAAATTGGTTTCAACAAGCATTGTAACTTTCTTGGAAGGAGGTACATTCATCTCGTTTCTGCGAACGCGGATAGCACGGATAGCGTCTACCACCTTCGAGAACTCCTCCTGCTCTTTCCTGAAGGAGAGTTTCTCGTCATACTCACACCACTTTGCAAGCATAATGGTTTCGCTCTCGCCGCCGTTGGGCATCGACTGCCAGATTTCTTCGGTAACAAACGGAATGAACGGGTGCAGCAGCTTCAGTACGCCGGTCATAATGTATACCAACACCTTCTGAGCAGCGATAGCTGCATCTCCGCCTGCCGCAATTCTCGGCTTGGTAAGCTCGATGTACCAGTCGCAGAAGATATCCCATACAAAATCGTAGAGATTTTGTACTGCAACTCCAAGTTCGTATGCCTCAAGGTTCTG
>JBJESA010000142.1:0-2873 GCA_051882535.1 Oscillospiraceae bacterium | reverse complement strand
TATGCGGAAGAACTTCTTCGCTTTCCCGTTTGTTATCGCATGATACAGCGTAGACATTGTGTAGAGGATAATCAGCGAACCGCCGTAAATTGCGGAACTCACCACTCCCCATGCGTCCGAATAAATCGCCGCCAGCACAATCAGCACCGCCGTACCCGCAATCGAGAGCAGACTGCCCACACCATGCGTTACGGAATTAAAAATCTCCTCACCCAGCGAATAACGTTTGGTTATATCGCCTGTTGACACCTTTCCACTCATTCCAACACCCTCTTAAGAATTCTCTGTATTTCTTTCCGGCTTTGTCGGGCGGGTAGTTCCGTCAGGAGGGGTCATACCGTCCGGCTTTGTGCCTGTAAAGTCTTCACGGTTGAAGCCGCCATGCCCACCGGCAAAACCGCTGCCGCTTGCTCCGCCGCCTGCAACACCGTCAGTCGCTGTTACAGTCTGGAGAAGCGTATCACCGGCATATATCGAATACTCGCTTCCCGCAGTCATTTCCTTACAAGAGAATATAAGCGACTGGCAAGCCTTAGGCGTGGTAACACTTACAATCGCTTTGCCACTGCTGTCACGCACTTCAATCACACTGTCCGCTGCCACATCTGCATAAATCGAGATACACGGCTGTGAGAGCGTACTGGGTGCTTGTGCCATACCACGTGAACCGAGTGCCACAAGATATCCCCCGCTTAATGCATATGTGCCGTCATAGTCGATTGCACTATTGTTGTTATTGGTAGGACCATATACGGTCACGCTGCCGCCTGTCTGGGCAATCGTGCCATTGCTGTCGATTCCGTCGCCCGATTCCACATTAACAACAATTTCACCGCCCGAGATGCTGATATAATTCTCGTTCGAGCCGCCCTTGTTGAAGCCGCCTGCCTCGGCAGTTTCGCCGCCCGCAGCATTAAACCCATCATCAGTAGAATGAACGTCAATCTTACCGCCCAGAATGTCAATAGTCTTGCCCTCCAAGCCCTCATACGACTTGGTAATATTGATAGTGCCGTCCTTAATAGTCAGATTTTCATCTGCATGAACGCCATCATCGCAGGAGGAAAGCGTAAACTCTCCACTCTCAATAGTTATCGAAGAATTGGAGTGAATACTGTCGTCAGCCGATAACACATCAAAAGTACCGCCCGTAATCGAGATATTTCCACCGGCTTTCAAGCCCTTGCAGCTTACTGACTCCTCCGTGCTGCCGGTACCCGACGACTCGCCGGTTTGCTGGGGCATATTTGCAGTGGGCTGCATACCCTCAAATCCCTCGGGTGGCTCGGGAGGAGTAGTTCCATCGGCGGGAGCAGTCGGTTTTTCGCCTTGCGTCATATCCCACTGCGGTTTTTCTCCCTTGGTAAAACCGCCGCGATTTCCTCCGCCAAAGTTTTCTTCCTTGGCAGCGATTTCAGCATTTGCAGCTTCGCCGCCCGCTTTGATTTTGATATCGCCGCCCGAAACGGTAAGCAGCGTTTCCGCCTGAATACCGTCCTTTTCGCTTTCTATATTAATCGTGCCGTCCGTAATTGTGATGTAACCAAGTCCCTCATCGGTACTATTCGTGGACTTAATTCCATCGCCACCGGATACTATCGAAATATTACCGCCATACACTACTGTGTAGTCCTTACCCGTAATTGCGTCGTCTGCTGCATTCAGCACAAGATTGCCGCTTCCTACGGTAAGCCCGTCCTTGCACTTGATAGCGTCCTTGTATGCACCGTTTACCGCCAGTTCACCGCTGCCCGAAATAACCGTATTGCTGCGGGAAAAAATAGCCGCGTCAGGCTCGTCCTCTCCATCTTCAAACGTATAGTTCACGCTGTCGGAGATAATGTTTTTGGTATTACCCGCAATACAGAGTGTAAGAAGTTCCGCCTTTTCGCAGTCAATCACCGCACCGCTCTTTGACGCAAGTTCAACACCGTTCAAAAGAAGTTTTACGTCCTTATTATCGGCTTTTATCAAAATCTTCACATCGGAACATTTTCCCGAGAGCGAATACACACCTGCGTCACTTATTGTAACAACATTTCCGTCAACCGCTGCTCCGCTGCCGTCAACCTTGATTTCTTCATCAGAAAACGCTATTTTACAAGTCGCCTGTTTAACGATTTCTTCTTCCGAAGCAGGGATAATTCCTCCCACCGATAACTGTGTATTGCCTGTATCATTTACCAGTTTGTTAATCTCGCCCGAACCGGAACCGCTGTCTGTTGTACAACCCGTCATACCAAGCATCATTGCACACATAGCTGCAAGTGTTTTGAATGTCATCTTCATAACGTACTACTCCTTTCCTCATCAATACGCCAATTCATTACATTTCCTCGTGGTTATCAGTAAGGATACTGCACGCAACCGTCAAGTTTCCGTTGATAACACGTATTTTATCGAGGAATTCCTTCTCCTTATCTGCGTCCCTGAGGATAATCTCGTAACGCAATTCGTAGAGAGTACCCATGCTGACCGTTTTAGACATAATCAGTCTGGAACGACTCACGTATTCCGCAAACACTTCTTTAAAGCAAACGGAATAATCCATATCCTCGGGAATAAGCACCCTCAGCAGCTTTGCAGTTCTTACGATGCCAAATGCGGGAGTGAATCCCAGAATAGCTAGGATAAGACCTGCCACGACTGTAATCAGCACCGCAAATCCGATAAAGCCCATACCGGTAGCCAATCCCACGCCCATTACGAGGAATATGTAGCAAAGCTCGCGAGATGTTCCGGGTGCCGAACGGAATCTTACCAAGTTAAATGCACCCATTACCGCAAGTCCTGCTCCGATTGAGCCGTTTACCAGCATGATGACCGCCTGCACCAGAATAGGCAGCACCACCAGCGTCACCATGAGATTTTTA
>JBJESA010000141.1:0-12388 GCA_051882535.1 Oscillospiraceae bacterium | reverse complement strand
GCAGGCACATTCCATCCATCCGTCAATTTATAAGCGCCAGACGGCAGGCACATTCCATCCATCCGTCAATTTATAAGCGCCAGACGGCAGGCACATTCCATCCATCCGTCAATTTATAAGCGCCAGACGGCAGGCACATTCATCAGAGTATTACAACTCCACTTATAGTATATACTTTTCAAAGTGATTTGTCAACCCCTTTTTAAAAAATTCTAAATTATTTCAAGACTGAAAAAGAAAAATGTGCTACATATATCCGCAAAATGAAAAGCAGCGGGGGAGAGGAGCTTCGCTGCTTAACTGTGCTATATGTATCACTGCTTATCTTTTGTGATTTTTGGGTTTA
This sequence comes from Oscillospiraceae bacterium, assembly GCA_051882535.1. Lineage (GTDB taxonomy): Bacteria > Bacillota > Clostridia > Oscillospirales > Ruminococcaceae > CAG-115. Next base: position 12,042 of record JBJESA010000141.1, on the reverse strand, counting down.
TCTGGTGATATTCGACTTTGACTGGCTTTTCTGAATTCGTCACGTGCCTTTGTGTACTCGGATTTCAAGGACGGATTGGATTTAATCGCGTTGTTTCTCACGTAATAATGAAATCTTACCGACTCTGTTTCAGATAAGTTACCGGCAGATTTTTTCAAAAGGTTACTTTCAATCTCAGAAATTGCCACTCGCAGCTGTGGATTTGCACTCAGAACTTCGTCATTTTCTTTCAGTGCCTTTTGCATTAACTCTATTTCGTTCAGCTTTTTTTTCACGATTGTTGCAGGATTTAGGTCAGGTTTATTAGAATACTTGTAAAGGCACTCACGCTCTCGATTGTATAAGGTGATTTCATCAAATTCCCTTGAATTGTAAATAACAGAGATATTTTTTGATATCGCAGCAACCGTTTCAAGGTACTTTTCTTTCGGAACAGCACGAGGGTGTAGTCCTCTGCGTTGCATTTCGTTGTATCTGTCAATTGTGCTTTGCCAAGAGATATCCTTGTCCGTACACATCACCGCAAGCTCCACTGTGTATCCTTTTGCTTTTAAATCACGGCAAGTTTTCAGTGGAACTTCGGCGGTTCTGCACGTCCCCTCGATAACGAGATTATAGCGTTCAGAACTGAGCTTTTCTATCATTGCGTTCACAATGCTATTGGAAAACTTTTGTGTGTAATTAGCAGCATCATTCCCGTAGAGTTTTTGAATTATTTCGAAATTAGGGTGCTGCTCTCTGAATCTATCACCATCAATCACAATTACATTGGGATTTTGCTCTTTAACGATTTTGTGAATGGTGCTTTTTCCCGAACCGCTCTGACCGCCCAAAATACAGGCTTGTGGCTTATCAGATGGTCTTTTGTTTGAGGTGAGAGCGTTATAATAATATTCAAAAGCTTTCCGAAAATCGCCCTCACTGAACTCGGAGTAATCTATCATTTTGGTACTCCTCACTCACTTGTGTGGTACTGGTGTATGAGTGTGAACGTAGTCTCGAATTTCTGAAAGCCGTTTGTCGTAGCCGTTCAGTGTGTCCATATTATTTTCGAGTGGAAGTTTGTCGTAAATATCCCATACTTCGCTTTCCATAGCCTTAATATCAGACGGCATTTCCTTGTCTGAATAAAGATAGTTTCTTGTAATAAAACCATCAATACTCGCGATAAACTCGTTTAAAATTTCATACTTAAATGAAATCTCGTATGCTGTAGCCATAACCATACCTCCTTTTTGCTTTATAATATTATACCACAGCCAACTCAAAAATGCAACAGAGTTCTTCAAGACTGAAAAAGAATAATTATTTCCTTTCCCGCATATTGTGATTAACCCACGCCTGATAGAAACTGTCCATAGTGCTGGGTGCGTTGTACAGTGCAGTTATCAGATATGCACGAATATTCCGTATCTCGCTTGAATTCTTATGCAGTGCAGTCAGAACATAGTCGATATGGTTTTCGTTCAGCTTGAGGAATACGCTCTTTACAAGTTCCTGCGGCAGTTCTTCGCCGTTTACACGGATAGTTTGCTTTTGGGAGCATACCACGTCCAACATTATTGTCATCAGCTCATTGATTATGTCCTTGTCGTTTTTGTTTTCCATACACAAATCGTCGTAGGAGATATTTTCTTTCAGGACTGAAAAATAAACTTCTCGTTCTGCTTGAGTGTCAATCCCATCAATCACATCAGTTTTTTCGCGAGTAGCAGGGGAGCCGGAGGATTGATTGATAGGATTATTAACTTTGGTTTTATTAGCTTTAGTTTTATTAAAGTAGTGTTCCGCTGTTTCGTTGGAGCTTGCTCCTACATTTTGTCGGAGCAAGGAATCACCTTTCTGCGGAGCTTGCTCCGACAAAATGTCGGAGCAGGGAAAATTGGCTTCATTGTGCGGAATGTCGGTAGTGGGCATAGTACCCCCAAAGGCAGCGGACAGAAAATCGGTCATTCTCCTTGTGTTCTCGTTAGGCTCGTTTTGTGCTTCAGACTCAGAGGATTTGCGTTTCTTCTCATAGCTCTCGGCTGCGGATGGCTTGATTTGATTCATAGCGGCTTCTCCTGCGGTAAGCAGCGTTTGTATGAGCTGAATATCCTCTACTATGTAAAAGCTCCTTTTCGCAGGCATTCCACGCAATTCGGAACGAAGTAGCCCTGCTTTAACGAGTGCGTCAATGCAGCGTTTTTGTTGACGCTCGGTGAGGGCGGTGCTCTCCTGCAGGTCGGGAACAGTAGAGTAGAACCACCCATCGTCGAGCATTCCTCGCTCTGAGTACCAGTAATACTTGGCAATAAGTGCACCGTATGCAATAGCTTCATTGAGTCCTATTGCGTGTGCAAGAGGTCGGTTTACGCTGACTGTATTGTTCGGATTAAGTAATTGGAAAATCGCATTCATAATTATATTCCTTTCATAGAAAAAAGCCCGATGTCTGGTCGGGCTTAAACTTTTTTATCCTGATTTTTTTCTTGCTGCTCACGTTCTTTTTGTGCAGCAATCATATTGTCTATGTAGTTGCCCTCGATAATCTTTTCGTAAGTGGATATTAAATCCTTGAGTCGGGCAAGTTTCATCTGTTCATCTATCGTTTCAGATTTCAGATTTTGTACGTACATTGGAATTAACTTTAATCTCCGCTCCAGATTATCAATATCCTCCTCGGATTTCACGCCGTACTTTTCTGCCTTTTCTTTCGCTGCGGAAATTTTCATTTGTGCCATCGTATCTTTGGAATTTTTCAAATCTGAAAAAAGAAGTTTTATCTGAGCAATATCCGATTTAAGCGTAGGAATTTCGGCATTGAGTCTATTGATGTTTTCGGTTTTATCGGCAATTGCTTTTGTACATTCCTCGGCAGCTTCATAGATTTTTTCACGAGAATTCAAATTGAATTCGTGCATTGTTAATAGCTGTTCCGATAGAAAATTGATGTCTTTGTCGTTGTCGAAACTGTAAATTCTTTTTGGATTTGTCTTGTATGGCTTGTATCGCAGCGTGCGAACCTCGATGATTGTCTGAGTAATCGTTGTGAAAAATTTCTGTTCAACTTCAACCGCATTTTTCGATTTTGCATTAACCACATTTGGAAATTTTTCTTTTTCGGAAATGCGTTTTTCGATATTATTTGGTAGATACTCATCACCAAGAGATTTCAATCGCACAAATCTTTGTGCTTTTGGAGATTTCACAGCGATGTATTTTCCATCTGTTTTTATCTCGTAACCCAATTTGCTTTTCAGATTCTCCAGAAGCTCGTTGAGATTATCTGAAGAATAAATCAGACGGTCGATATCAAGGGCAATTTCAGCACGGACACCGACATTTTTTGGAGGAGTGTAACGCGTTGCAACCGAAGCACACGTTTTAAGAGCGTATTCCGGAACATAAATGCTATTACTCTCCGCAATATTCGGAACACCGATTCGTTCAAGTTCTGCACACATAAACATAATCTTTTCCTCCGAGTAAACATCGAACGGAACAAATTTTGCACCAACGCGTTTGCTGAGAATTTGAATTTTTTCATCGCGTTTCTGAATTTCAGAGCGAAGAAAATCGTTTTGATTTTTAATTTGTGCCATTTCGTCTTTGGTCAATTCGCTGCTTGGCTTTTGCTTGAGAACGTTAATGTGTTCGTTCATCTGCTGTATTGTTTGAGCGTATTCTTTGTACTCGTCAACTTCCATATGAGAGTGTTTTGTGTTTTTGTTTTGAACACCGAAATCGTGCTTGTGAAGTATCTCGGACAATTTTTCTTTTTCAGACTTTGCCCAGACTGCCCACTCGGAATTCCGCAAACTTTCTGCAGCCATTCCTTGTTCTTTGAGAGCACCCTTTAACGACACTCGGACAGGAACTCCACGATTTGGGGAGTGGCAAATCGGAACAAAATCAATGTGCAAGTGCGGAGTAGCTTCATCAAGGTGCATTACAGCATTGAACACTTTCATATTTGGATTTCGTTTTTCGAAATCTTTCATATATTCGTTCAGCATTTCCTTTGCTGCATCGCCGTACTCTTTTCCAATTCCGCAGTCGTCCTTGTCACCTATTTGTACGACAATTTCATAATACGGTTTCTCCTGTTTGGATTGCTTGATGTGTTCGAGGTAATTATTTATTTTTCGGTCAGAACGTTTTTGCTTTGCGTTGTATTCTTCAATTGCCTTGTCGAAAAGTTCGTGATACTTGTCTTCAAGACTTTCTTTTTTGTAAGTTATGTTCAAAGGGATTCGTTCGCGTACAACGTTTTTTGCAATGAAGTCGCGGTTGTTATGCTCCAAAACTCCGCTGTCAATTCGGAATGAAAGCGAAACCTTTTTAGCACCTGATTTTGATTTTTCGTTTCTAGTTTGCGATTTGTTTATTTCGCTCATTTTTATATCCTCCATATTTTGGGTAAATGTTTTCTTCTCAAAAATCGTTGAAGTTTGGAAAAATCCCCATTTTCTTTTCAGCCTTGAAACGGTTTCGCCGAAAAGCATTTTTTCAATAGTTTAGCCTATCAAGTATCTGGTGTGTGCAAAAGTGCTTATACTCAATAAGCACTTTTGACAAAACTCCGTTTTGTCAAAAGTTGCCATTTCGCTAGGGACACCCTAGAACCCGTTGATTTTCTTGAAAAAATTTTCTCATTTTCGCTTTGGCTTTTGAGAAAAATTTTTTCAAAAAAATCAAAAAACCTCGCAAAATTTTTTTCGCAGTTTGCGGAAAAATTTTCAGAATTTCTATCAAGAATTTTTTCTAGTTTCGAAAAAATTTTGAAAAAATTCCGTGCAAAAAATTTGCAGCGAGGTTTGGCGAATGTCATTTGGCACATCAAGTTCCAGACATTCGCCACCTACTTAGAGGCTTCGCCCCTAAAACCCTTTGACTGATATTTTCTTTCAGCATTGACCACTGATTTCTAATGAGTGTGCGGTGGAGTTTGGTGGTTTTTTTGCTCTGTCCTGTTTAAGTTCTGCGTAAATTTTTGAAGTAATTCGTTGTAATCTTTAACACCGTTTTCTTCTAAAATTCTTCGGCAGGGGGTTAAATTATTCTCTTCGCAGAACTTTTTTCCCGCCTCGTCGTTGTCAACACAGGAAAAAATTTTCATTCCGCTTTCTGCAATATTTTTCAGCGTGTTCGGTTTAAGTCCAGCCATAGAAACGAGAATAGAGTTGTTGATTTTTTCGGGATTTGCAAGTTGTTTGAATGACATCAAATCAATCGCACTTTCAAAAACGTAACACTTTTTCGGCTCACCAATTTTCACAGCGAACACGCTTTCCCTTGTTCCTTGAGCAACACCCTTGTATCGCTTTTCGGAATTTGTTCCTTGTATTTCTGCACCGACTATCTTTCCGCTTCCATCGCGATGGACGAATACTGCATTACCGCGAGTGTCTTGATATAAAAGTTTGTCGTGTGCAAGTTGTGAAATAATATCAGAATTTATCTTGCGTGTTTGGCATAGATAAGCAAATACTTTTCTCATATTGTCTGCTTTTTCAGGGAGAGCCAACTCTTTTTTCTTTTCTGAAAAAGAATTGTTTTCGTGCCGCGGCGAATAGGATATTGTGTTGCCTGCAAGCTCTTTTACGGCAGTTTTGAAATCCATTCCAAGCATTTCTGTCAAACAATTCACGGCATTTGTGCCGCCTTTCTTAGCACTAAAGCACGACCATTGATTGGTGTTTACATTAATATAAAATCCACCATAACCTTTGACGTGAAGTTCATCTTTTCTCTGCTCACATTCGTATCCGTGCGAAAGAAAATACTCGGCAAGATTTGCACATTTAGCGATTTCAATTTGTTCTTTTGTAATTTTTTCGTCGTCCATAATGCTGCTTCCTTTCTAAAAGAATAAGCCCCGCTAGAAGCTAACGGGGCATTGAAACTGTTTACCTTTTATGCGTGGGCAAGGGGGGAGTGGTCTTTGCTTGCTGCTTTTCTTCGGAAATTTCCTCAGTGTTTTCGTCATTGATGAAGACTTCCTCGTTTCTGCCGCAGTCAAGTTCTGCGTTCAGTTGTTCCAGACGTGCGGTTTTTTCTTGCAGTTCCTCGGCGTGCTCGAACGGCATAAGGAGAGATTGGCTTGCTGTTGCTATATCTGCCTTGTCCTGTTCAATCTTACTTTCGCAGCTCGCAATCTCTTTGGATATTTCGTTCTTTATGACATTTTCCATTCGTGTGATGTTGCCGATGTTGTTGTTCATCACAACCGATGTGCTGTAGGTAAGACCATCAGGTCGTTTGAGCTTGAGTTCAGCACAAGAGCTTGCCATAGAAGCGTCTGTTGAGATTGTGATTGTAAATCCCTTATACTCTCCGAGTTCTTTATCTTTGCGCTGCACAATACATTGTGCGATTTCTCTCGATAGAATTTCGCCTGCTTCGCTTCGGTCGGTGTAATATCTTCCGTTAAACGTTACAGAAAATTCTTCCGACTTTGCCATCTGCTCATCAGCGAAGGCTTTATCCGCTTTAGCAATCTCAACACGTTGTTCCATTAATTTGAGATTTGTCGTGCGGCTGCGTACAACATCTTCGAGCTTGTACTTGTTGTTGTAATGTTCGCTCTCAAGAGTACGCAGACGGGATACATCGTTGTCAAGGTCTATCTTCTCTTTTATGCGTGGGTCGCCGGTTGCTAGAGCCTGCATTTCAGAATAATTAAGAACCATTTCGTCAACGTCCTCACAAGTTCTGGCGGGTGTCTTACCACTCATTAGCTGAGAAATAAATTTCTGCTTAGTGACGATAATGTTCATCATATACGCGTCAAAAGTGTTTTCGGTAAGATAGTTGAATACGCTGACTTTGTCGAACTGATTGCCCTGTCTGATTATACGACCGTTCCGCTGCTCCAAATCAGAGGGCTTCCAGGGAATATCCAGATGGTGCAGAGCAGCAAGGCGGGTTTGGATATTTGCACCTGTTCCGAGCCTCGATGTCGAAGCCAGAACTATACGCTTCTGACCTGAACGCAGCTGAGCGAACATCTCATTTCGCTTCTCTTGGTTTTTCGCGTCGCCTGCGGTGCATATCTCGCTTTCGGGAATACCGCGCCTTACAAGTTCCTCTTTGATATAGTCGTACACGGAGAATCTGCCATCGGTCGAGTTTACCGCAATATCACAGAAGATAGCCTGCACTCCTTTTTCTTCAGCTGTGCGTTCGTATATCTCCATCACCTTGTCGATACAGAGATTAACCTTGCTGTCCGGTGTGTTGTCTGTGTCAGGATTGATTGCTCGTGCGTCCAGACCCAGCAGACGTGCTTCATTCGTTACCTTGAGCATATTATCCACAGTGGGGTCGATAGAGCCGTTGTGTATCTCCTCAGAACGCTTGGCAAGCACCTCCATATATGCCCGTTGGAACTCATTAGGCTTTGCAACGATTGTCTGCGTCTTTCCACCCTCGAGTTCGGGAACGGGAAGATTTAGCATATCTGCTGTGCGTATGTCCGCAAACTCTTTGTACATTTGCATTAACTCGGGCAAGTTCGTGAACTTTGCAAAACGTTTTTTTGTACGGAAGCCATCTCCAGCGGGTTTTAGTTCGAGTTGGGACACAACCTCGCCAAAATTTCCCGCCCAGTCATCGAAAGTTTGGAGATTGGCTTTTTCAAGCAAATCGGGGCGGAGATAACGCTGCATTGTGTATAATTCCGTCATACTATTCGTAACAGGCGTTCCGGTTGCAAACAGTATGTTTTTGGGTCCGTAGGTTTCGTTAAGGTACTGCGTTTTCATCAGAATATCCTCACTCTTTTGAGCAGGCGTTGTCTGGACACCTGATACATTGCTCATTTTAGATACAACCAAGCCATTTTTGTAGTTGTGGGCTTCATCGACAACAAGACTGTCGAAGCCAAGCTGCTCAAAGGTTAGCGAGGTATCCTTTGTTTTTGCCGTATCGAGCAGCTTTTCAATTTTAGCCTTAATACGCTTTTGTGCACGCTGCAGGTCTTTTATACTTGTGCGGTCGAGATAAGGGTTGAGGTCTGATATTCCCGACTGAAGAGCGTCCAATTCGCGTTGGAGGAACTGTTGTCTGTATTCGACAGACATCTGAATCTTCTCAAACTGCTCGTAGCTCATCACCACGGCAGCATAATCTCCGGTGCAGCAGCGACCAATGAATTTCTGGCGGTTCTCCTTTGTGAAGTCTTTATCTCCTGCAACAAGTATTTTGGCTTGCGGATAGAGCCTTAACCACTCGTTGGCAGTCTGACCTACAAGTGCTTTCGGGACAACTACACAAGCCTTGTTTATCAACCCCAGACGTTTCTTTTCCATTGTTGCTGCTATCATCTCAAATGACTTTCCTGCACCTACGCAGTGTGCCAGCAGTGTGTTGCCGCCAAATTTTGCACGTGCCACTGCGTCCTTTTGGTGGGGCTTAAGTTGTATGTTCGGTGCCATTCCAGGGAATGACTGATGTGAGCCATCATAATGTCGCCCGACAATGCTGTTAAATAGTTCGTTGTATCGGGTGACATAATTATCGCGTCTTTCGGGAGTTGCCCAGACCCACTTAGAAAAGGCTTCGTTCATCTGCCGTGCTTTTTCGTTCGCTAGTTGTGTTTCCTTTGTGTTTACAACATATTTGAACTTATCCTCACCTAAATCAATGCGGTCTTTGACGGTAACATCTCGGTGATTGAGCAGGTTTTCAAATATATGATATGCACTTAAACGTTCTGTGCCATAGGTGTTTGTAGCGGCTACGCTTCTGTCAAGGGTTTTGTTTTCAACCTTGTATTCTCCTACCGGCGTTCGTCGCAGAGCGATTTGCGAAAAATCTCGTCCGATGTACTCCTTGAGAAATCTCTCGTAGTCCTGCACATCTATCCAGGAAGCACCCAGACGTGTGGAAATATCTCCCGCAGCAATTGTAGGTGGTAAGCTATTGGTTAGCTTTGTGACATTGCGTTCGAATAATTCGGGGTTTTCCTTCGCTGCATATTCAGCAATACGCAGCTTCTCACGCACATTTCCTGAAAGATATTCAGAGTTCTCTTCATATCCCTCTAATGGTTGTTCGGGATTGTATTTCGCGGGATTGAGGAAAATCTGATTGTTCTCCACAAGTGCATTAACTACCTCATCGGGATTTTGGCGACAAAGCTCTGCCATAAAGTTGATATCCACGCGACCTTTCATATCCATTGATACTTGCAAAGCCTCCTGCGGAGTGTCAACGTGAGTAATCTCAACAGTTGGTTTGATGGTACGCTGTGTGAAGATATCAGATTTTTCAGTGGTTTTCTTTTCAGTGTCAACAATTTCAAGTGCACATAGTGTGTTATAATCATCATCGTGGCGGAATACATTCGCATTCGCCCTGTCGTTTATGTTGCCGTGTTCTTTTTTGAAGCTGTCATACTGTGCATTTAGTTTCTCCTGAAGACTGTGCAGCTCTTCATCGGAACAATTCCTTGTCTGTGCATCTATCATTTCACGCAAGGTCAGACGCAGGCTATGCAGCCCTTTCATACGCTCAAGGTCTTTTCCTGTTTGCGTTACCTCTGTCATTATATTGTTTTCGCGGTAGTACATCTTACCGTCAACAAGGGTATGCGTGAAATTCTGTACATCAGAATTTGCGGGAATAATGCCGCACTCTTTGTTTTGCTTGGTTTCGTGCTTATGTATCGCAACTTCTGCACGAAGTTTGGATACTGCCTTATTGAGCTGTTCCGAAAGATTTGCCCCCTCAATAGGGGTACAAGTTACTTCTTGCCCGAAAGCACCTGATGTGTATTCCAACTTACCAAGCACCATATCAGGGTGGTCAATAAAATACTGATTTACAGATATACCGTCTGCGTTCTGTGCGGTATAGCACCAATCGGGCAGCTCTACCGCCATTTTTTCACGCTTTTGAAGGAAGATTATATCTGATGTGACCTCGGTGTTTGCATTTTTAAAGGCATTGTTGGGCAGCCGTATTGCACCAATAAGGTCGGCACGTTTTGCAAGGTATTCGCGGACTTTAGGATTTGTCTTATCCAGAGTACCCTTCGATGTCACAAAAGCGACAATTCCACCAGGAGCGACCTTATCGAGCGTTTTCGCAAAAAAGTAGTCGTGCACGAGAAAATGTTCCTTGTCGTAACGCCTGTCAGCGATACCATAGTTGCCAAACGGGACATTGCCGACAGCGACATCAAAGAAGTTGTCGGGGAAATCGGTTTTCTCAAATCCCTGCACACGAATATCAGCCTGTGGATAGAGCTGCTTTGCTATGCGACCTGTCAGGCTGTCGAGTTCGACTCCGTAGAGATTGCTTTCCTTGCTTATGCCATCGGGCATACAGCCGAAAAAGTTTCCAACTCCCATTGCAGGCTCGAGAACGTTGCCGCCCTCATAGCCGAAGTTTTCCAGAGCCTTATACATTGCCTCAATTATCTCCGGCGAGGTGTAATGTGCATTCAGGGTACTCTCTGCCGCTGCCTTGTATTCATCGTCCGTCAACAGTTCACGGAGCTGTTTGTATTCCTTGCTCCATTGTTCTTTTGTGGGGTCAAAAGCCTGTGCAAGACCGCCCCAACCAACATATTTTGCGAGTATCTGCTGTTCGTCAGGGGTTGCGGTGCGTTTTTCGTTCTCAATGGTTTTCAGAGTGGTGATAGCAGCTATATTGTTCCGAAATTTTGCTTTCAGACCGCCCTCGCCGATTTCCATTTCATCTGTGATACGGAAATTCTCTTGTCCGTTATCTGTTGTGGATTGTGCACGTTCCTCTGCCTGTTTATTGAGCTGCTGCGTTTTTTCTACGTTGAGAGCCTGCTGAAGCTCCTCCGCTATTTTCTTATAACCGCCGTACCGAGAAAGAAAATCAATTACGCCGCCGTAGCCGTCACCAATGTCCTGCCGTTCGGTGTGTGTTGTTCCATCGGGCATATTGACGGTAAACTTAGTTTTTGCGTATCCCTGATGAACACTGTCAATTTCGCCCTTTTCATATGCAGCATAGATTTTATCAAAATCATTACCATATTTATCAATCTCCTGCTGCCTTTTTGCTACCCATTCTCTATCAGCTTGTTTCATCAGTGTATCGAATTCAAGGACGGAGTATGTCTTTCCTTCCTCAAATACTGGGCTTTCGCTCCATTCACAAGTTATTGTGGGCAAATCATTTGTGCTATATGTAGCACTTTTCTCTTTCGCCTCGACCTTGACTTCTTCCGCTTTTGGCTCGTTCGGTTCGGAACGTTCCACAGGCTCATCGAACAGATTGAGCTGCCTGTCAAGCTCCTCGTGCCTGTCAAATTCCTTTCGTGCGGCAACTATCAGAGCATTGCCGAGAGCTTCCCAACTGTATGTAATCTCAAAACCGCCCTCTGTGCGGAAAGTCATACCGCTGTCGGTCTTTTCGGTTGAAATATCGACAACGCTAATACCGTCAGTAGGCGGGTACTCAAGGAACGATATATGCGACATATTGTCGTAGATTTTCTTTGCAAGCTCTGCACGGACATCTTCGCCATTATGATACCTTGAGGTTACGCTTTCAAACTCGTCGGCTGTCATTCCTGCACCGATTATCCAAGAATGGCTTGAGCCGCTGTATTTTGGGGCATTATCGAAATTAAACAGCTTATCGCCCAAATCGTCCATTTCATCACTTGAAAGCTGTTTATCTGCTATCAGAGTAAGATTGTCCGTAAGCGTTCTTCTTGCCTTGCGTTCTTCACGGGACAGGGTAAAATCGATTACCTCGGTAAAGCCAATACTGTCAACGAAATTAGCGGTTATAGCTCCATCTTTTTTCGTAAGTACAATATCACTAACGGAGAGTGAGTGTCCACGAAAGTCCTGCGGGTGGTCTAAGTTGAAACGACGGTAAATGTCATCAAGCGTTTCGCCATCTTTCATTCTGCCGCGATATACCTTGTTGTAGTTCTCACGGTCAACATACATACCGTGATTTTTAAGGTATTCACTGTTGGAGAAACGGTAGTCCCGTAAATCCTCGCCGTCCTTGAGCTGATAAATCGCATAATACGGCTCGGCAAGGGCAAAGAGCTTGTCGAGG
>JBJESA010000140.1:0-2892 GCA_051882535.1 Oscillospiraceae bacterium | reverse complement strand
ACACGTCGATTCTAACTTGTTCCGCTTAAGTATGAGGAAAATGCAGAGAACATAATGTACTATACGGTTTGTCTTTCAAATCCCGAAAGCATTGAGCGTATGGAAAAACTTGGTACTCTTCTCCCCAAGCCGGAAAAGGGCGAAGGTTTGGAATTAACCGGCGTTGCGTTGGAAATGACTCCGGATATGAGAAGCGATGTGTTTAATGCACTTTGTTCGCGTACGGCACTGGTAGGCGTTACCGAAATTACCCAAAATCCAACCAGAACATATTACGAAAACCGAATTCTTCCGTGGACTGTTTTCGAGCGGACGGGGTTTGATTCGGGGTTGAATTCAATCATTACGGTCATTATAGGAGCGGTGCTTATCCTCGGCGGGGGTATTCCGTCGGTTATTCTGGGTATCAAAATCTATCGAGAGAAGCATTATTATTGAATTAAGAAAAGGGGAGTTTGAGATGAATGCTATACATATTGCCTCATTCGCTCCCGCACTTGCGAAAGGTAAGAAATCTCCGAGGGTGGAAAGTTTCGACCTGTACTGTACCGCACTGTCGGCATTGATGTGGCGTAAAGTTAACGGAAAAATTACTATGTGCTGTGACAATGCTTTTGCTGAATACTATGACAAGCTGGGCTTTACCGACCTTTGGGACGAAATAAAGGTCTGTGTTGCCGATGACCTTGAGGGGATAAACCCGAAGATGTTCTGGGCGGGAGGAAAACTGCTTGCACTTCGTGAGGTTGACGCTCCCGTGGTGATGGTGGACACGGATTTTATCGTGTGGAAGAAGCTGGATTTCGAGGGAGAGAATTGCGTTGTCGCCGCACACCGCGAGAGTATCTCCAATGACATCTACCCGTCACTCTCGTTTTTCAAAACGAGGGGACATATCCTCCCCGATTTCAGCGAGGAGGTGCTGCCGCTTAACACGGCGTTTCTTTATGTGCCCGACAACGATTTCAAGGAATTTTACACATCGCAGGCGATTTCGTTTATGAAATCCGCGGTGGATTGTGATGATTTCCTCAAATATATGGTATTTGCAGAACAGCGGCTGGTCGCTATGTGTGCCGATTACACGGGTACGCCTGTGAGGACGCTTCTTGATAAGGATAAATTGTTCTTTCCGCAGGGCGATTTTACTCATCTGTGGGGGGCAAAGCAGGCGATGCGTGACCACCCCGAACTTCGTGCCGATTTCCTGAAAAAATGCCGCGGACGCTTGATTGCTGAATTCCTCGAGTATTCCTATATTTCGGAAATAATAGAAAAACAAGGCGAATAATTCCCGCAATTTCCCCCAAACTAAAGGGAGTATGGGGGTGCTGATATGGGAATTAAAGCGATTGATTTGAGAAAATACTATACGGTAGGCGGTCAGACCGTTCGTGCGTTGGACGGCGTATCGCTTGATGTGTCTGACGGCGAATATGTGACAGTCGTGGGAACTTCGGGTTCGGGAAAATCCACTCTGATGAATATTCTCGGCTGCCTTGATGTCCCGACAACGGGGGAGTACCGACTGGACGGCGAGGACGTTGCAAAACTCTCCGATAACTCGCTGTCGAGTATTCGGAGCGAGAAAATCGGATTCATCTTCCAGAATTTCAACTTGGTAGCTGGGCTTACGGCTCTTGAAAACGTTGAACTGCCGCTGCTTTACAGACGAATTCCGAAGCAGAAACGCAGCGAAGCCGCTCTTTCGGCATTGGAAAGCGTTCGGCTTTCCGACCGTGCACTTCATCGTCCTTCGGAATTGTCGGGCGGACAGCAGCAGCGTGTGGCTATTGCTCGTGCTATTGCGGCAAATCCCAGCATCATTCTTGCAGATGAGCCGTGCGGGAATCTGGATAGCCGCTCGGGAGAGGAAATTCTCGAGATACTAGGCGAACTCAACAGAAATGGGAAGACCATCATTATGATAACGCACAACGAGGATACGGCGAAGAAAGCACAGCGTCTGGTGCGGATTTCGGACGGACGAATTGTACACTAGTCCACCAGGGGGGAGTAAAATGACCTTACAGGAGATAATTGACGATAGCAAGCGGATTGTGTTCTTTGGAGGGGCGGGGGTTTCCACGGAAAGCGGAATTCCCGACTTCCGCAGCGAGGACGGCTTGTATTCACAGAAATACAAGTACCCGCCTGAGCAGATTGTGTCACACACCTTTTATGTACATAATACTGAGGAATTCTACCGTTTTTACAAAGACAGAATGATTTTCCCCGATGCTAAGCCAAATGCCGCACATCTGAAGCTTGCACAGCTGGAGGCGGCGGGGAAGCTCTCTGCAATTATCACCCAGAATATCGATGGACTGCACCAGGCGGCGGGGAGTAAGAATGTAATCGAACTCCATGGCAGCGTCCACCGCAACTACTGCATGAAGTGCGGGAAGTTTTATCCGCTGTCCGCTGTGACGGAGAGTAAGGGAATTCCGCTTTGCGAGTGTGGTGGCAAGATAAAGCCCGATGTCGTTCTGTACGAGGAGAGTCTGAAAGACGAGGATATCGAAAATGCGGTAGTTCAGATATCGCAGGCGGATACGTTGATTATCGGAGGAACATCGCTTGTGGTGTATCCTGCGGCAGGTTTGGTAAGGTACTTCAGAGGAAAGCACCTTGTGGTAATTAACAAAAGCGAAATCGCAGCTGATAAAGACGCCGAGTTGGTAATTAACGACAGCATCGGCAGGGTTTTCGCCGAAATAAAGGTCAACTGACAGATAAGGAGTTCAGATGGAGAATATTCAGACCGTCACTTACCAGTGCCCGAATTGTAACGCTGCACTGGAATATGACAATTCCTCGGGGAAGTTCCGCTGTTTCTATTGTGACAGCACTTTTACCGATGAGGAAATCAAAAAGATTTTTGCTGAGAAC
>JBJESA010000139.1:0-2892 GCA_051882535.1 Oscillospiraceae bacterium | reverse complement strand
GCAGTGCCATCGATAGAACCGGCAGTCAATTTTGCGTACTCCTTGATAGCGTCCGCTCTCTTGGTCTTATCGGGGCAAACGAATGTAACCTTCAAATCAGCAATTGTGGGATCAGCTGCAAGGACATTGTTAATCTCCTTCTGGAGGTCGGAAATCTCGGTATCCTCATCAAGCGTAAGACTCCAAGTCTTAGAAGCCGAATCATAAGACGCAGAAGGAACACCGTTGTTATCCTTGTAGTTTATCTGAATCTTGTCAGTGCTTACATTATCATCAACTGCAAATGCCATATAAGCATAGTCATATCCGCTGCCGTCCGCCTTCTTATACTTGTATTCAAGCTGTGCGGTAGCGTTTGAAGTTGAGAAAATCAGTCCCGAAATAGAGTTCTCCGCAGTCTGTGCCTCGGGGTTGCTGGGAATCTCAGCAAAATCGAACTGCAGGGAAACATCGTCGGGCAGCGTAATACCGCCTGCCTGTAGTGCGTCGTTAATCGCCTGCTCAAACTCCTCCTCGGAATTGTACTGTCTGTCGGGGTTGAAGAAAATCGTCAGAATGTCGTTCGCATAAGTAGCATACGGAAACTCCGCGTCCTGGAATGCAACAGTCATATTTGTGTAGTCAGAGGGTGCGGATACGGAAAGAGTAACGTCTGTGCCGTTAATCTTCTTGGTTGCGGAAGAAGCGTTCGCCTCGGTCGCGGGAACAACCGCTCTGATAATCTCCGAGCCTGCCTCCTGTCCCTGGCTGTCGCCTGTGATACCGAGAACGTGGTAACCATCTGCATTTACGAGGTAACCTGCGTCATCGATGTTGAAGATACCCGCTCTGGTGTAGAAGATGTTGCCCGAACCGTCCATTACCTGAAAGAATCCGTTACCATTAATCGCCATATCGAACTTGTTGTCCGACTGGGTATAACCGGACTGAGTCATATTAGCGGTAGTGGTGTTCATCTTAACGCCGTAACCAACCTGTCTGGGGTTTACGCCGCCCAATGTGGAATTAGCAGCAGAAGGGCTTCTCTTAGTCTGGTAGTAAACGTCGGAAAATGTTACTACATCTGCCTTATTACCTACAGTGTTGACGTTTGCGATATTGTTACCAATAACGTCCATTCTCTGCTGGTGAGTCTTAAGACCAGAAACACCCGAATAAAGTGATTTAACCATATTGACCTCCTAAATAACTTGCTTACCGTGTGGCAATCTCAGTCGCAGACCGCCAAATGAATTCCCGAAGGTCCGTTCATATTATCACGGTAGAATCAATGTTTGTGAAAATGTTACCCTTAAGTTCCTCCTTAGGAACCGTGGTAATAACCTTGTTGTTCTTTACGCTTACAACAAACGCGTTTTCGCCGACAAGCACCAGCGTTTCGTTGCTGCCCTTGTCTGCTGCGATACCGACGCCCTTGTTCAGCCGCTCCAGCATATCGCCCTCGGTGATGTCAATGCTTCTCTCCGAAAGTCGCTGGATTGCGTGCTTGGTGAATTCAACGCCCTGTTTTTCTTCAATCTTGCTTTGAAGTGCCGCCGCAAAGCTTTCCGAACCATCGCTAGGCAAATCGGGGACGTTCACATTAGCCGTGCTGACAGAGGAACCGGTTGTAACGCTGATTTGGTTGCGTAGAGCTAAATACTCGCTAATCAGCATTGCTAAACCTCCTGTTTATAACCATTTGTTTCTCGGGAATCCGTTCCCGAAAACCTTTTTCCTCAGCCGAAGCTGTGCTTACATTGACGCACCCACTGCTGTCGAATTTACATCATCGCCACCGGAAGTGCTGCCATCGTCCGAAGCCTCGTTATTCTCCGCAGTATCCGAATTGTCGGGCTTTTCCTCAACCTCTTCATCAGCGGGGATTGCGTAAGTAACTTCGCGAAGCTTTTCGAGTTCATAGTCCTTGGTGTTGATAACCGCGTAAATCTTGCCGTCCTTCACCCTGATAGCGTCGATAATTCCCGCAACGGTCACACCGTTATTGCTCGGCTCAACTGTCGCGAACATTCCAACCATCATAGCCGCTCTGGAAATACTGTCACCCAAAGAGCCTGCGGAATTTGCAATACCCGAAGAATTTGAATTTTCGGGAGCCGGCTCAACGGAAGTAACGTTCTTAAGTGCGAAGTCCTCGCCGTCAATGGTAACGAGATAGCTGTTATCGGGAGCCTTATGTACTTTTTCAACGACACCCGTCTTTGTGACAACATCTGCACCTTCCTGCTTTGTTGCGGTAGCGACCTTTCCGACAAGTCCCGCTGCATAGTTCGATTCTGCGTACTTACTGGAATCCAGTGCGTACTGCATTGACGAGAACTGTGCCAGCTGTGAAATGAACTCCGAGTTGGAAGTAGGCTCCAACGGGTCTTGGTTCGACATTTCTGCCACCAACAGCTTCAAGAACGTTTCCTGATTTACGATATCATCGGAAGAATCAACATATTTGTCCTTGTACATCTCGTGGTTCTTCTTAATTTGATCCGCCGAGGACAATATGTTAAAAATATCGTCTGCCATTACTTTTCCTCCTTTCCTGAATTACATTGCCGCGATAATATCCGCGAACGATTCGCCCTCCGACTGCTCATCATCGGGATTTTCGTTTTCCTCGCGGTAGTAGGGGTTTTTGCTGCTGCCGTCATACTCACGCTGCATAGTTTCCTGATGTGCTTCGTTTACGGTCTGCCAGCTCTGGAGTTGTACTCCGTTCGCACGCAGATTGCTCTGCATAAGCTCTCCATGCTGCTCCAGCATACGCTGTGTGCTTGCATTCTCGGCTACAATAGTAACGGAAACCGCACCGTCTGCCGCCTTTACGAGCTTTACCGTGATTCTGCCAAGCTCCTCGGGATTAAGCACCATGCTGTACTCGGTCTGCTCCCTGTTCTC
>JBJESA010000138.1:0-2905 GCA_051882535.1 Oscillospiraceae bacterium | reverse complement strand
AGCCTATAACAAATTACAAAGGAGAATTCATTATGAAAAACTACACTCTCAACAGAAAAGCATTAACACTAACCTCGCTTGCCCTCTGTGCAGCTATCCTTTCCGGATGTGCAGCCAAGTCAGACAATTACTGCAATATGGTGACTCAGGGAGGAATGGAATATGGATACGCAATGTCGGACCAGTTGTCCCCCGAAGGAAATTTTAATACTGAAGAGTACAACGCAATCACCGAGAACAGCTACAAGAGCGTTGCGGCAGAACCCCTCAGCACATTTTCAATTGATGTAGATACCGCAAGCTACACAAACATTCGCCGTATGATAAACGAGGGCAGTGCTATTCCCTTGGACGCAGTACGCATTGAGGAAATGATAAACTATTTCCATTACGACTACCCCGAGCCTGCCAATGGCGAGCCGTTTTCCGTGACAACGGAGCTTTCCGATTGCCCGTGGAACGAGCAGACAAGGCTTATGCTTATCGGACTCAAGGCTCCCGAGATAGACCTTTCCGACCGTGCCCCGATGAATCTCGTGTTCTTGATAGACGTCAGCGGCTCAATGTACTCTGCGGATAAGCTCCCGCTGGTGCAGAAAGCGTTTACCATGCTCACCGAGGAGCTTACACCTGCTGACCGCATTTCTATCGTGACCTATGCGGGCACCGACAGCGTTGTGCTTGAGGGTGCTGATGGCGGCAACAAGCAGAAGATAACCGCCGCTATAGAATCACTTCAGGCGGGCGGTTCTACCGCAGGTGCAGCAGGAATAAACACCGCATACAAAATTGCGGAGAAGTACTTTATCTCAGGCGGCAATAACCGCGTTATTCTCGCCACCGACGGCGACCTTAACGTTGGTATTTCCAGCGAAGCAGATCTGAAGAAGCTTGTTGAGAAAAAGAGGGAAACCGGCGTGTATTTGTCCGTTCTCGGATTTGGTACAGGCAATATCAAGGATAACAAAATGGAAGCCCTCGCAGATAACGGCAACGGAAATTATGCCTATATCGACAGCGAGCTTGAAGCAAGAAAAGTGCTGGTTGAGGAAATGGGCGGCACGCTTGTCACCGTAGCAAAGGACGTCAAGATACAGGTAGAGTTCAACCCTGCATACATTAAGGGCTACCGTCTTGTAGGCTATGAGAACAGACTTCTCTCTGCGGAGGATTTCGAGGACGACACTAAAGACGCCGGCGAAATAGGTGCAGGTCACACCGTAACCGCTATTTATGAGGTGGTAATGAACGACAGCCCCATGGAGCTTACATCATCTGAGCTTAAATACACCGAAACAGAGAATGCCGGTACAGAAAACGGCGAGCTTCTCACAGTTGCACTCAGATATAAAGACCCCGACAAAGACGAGAGCAAACTGCTTGAGTATCCCGTGCCCGAGAGTGCGTATACGCCCGAGCTTCCCGCAAATCTGCGGTTTGCAAGTGCGGTAGTAGAGTTCGGACTTTGTCTGCGTGACAGCAAGTACAAGGGAACGGCAACCAAGAACACTATTCTTGACCTGCTCTCCGATTGCGACATAGCTAACGACCCCTACAAGACCGAGCTTGCTGAGCTTGTAAAGCAGGCAAAATTCCCTGACTAATAACAGGCTGTCGATAAAGCCCCATCTGCGTCGTCAGTAGTGCCACGGCAGGCACAAAGCCTAGCCGTGGCACCGCTTCCTAGCATCTGGGGCTTTCTCGCCAGCCTGTTCACATACTTTTTGGACAAGCTGTATTAGTTCTTCTGTCAGCCGGCGACATCAGTTCGCCGGCTGATTTTTTGTATGTAGTCGTGTAGGTTCACCAATGATGCTCTCGTAAACCTCATGTTATGAGTTTTATCCGATTTCTATTGCTGCACTACAAGTATAATTTCAAAAAAATCCCAAAAACCCTTGACTTATAGCCTGTATGTGTAGTATAATAGTAATGTATGTTTAAATTGGCAATCCCTTGCGGATTCTTTTCTGCAAGGCTAAAATAGGAGTGTTTTTGCTTGGATATAATCAAGGTAGAAAACCTGTGCTTCGATTATGTGAATACCGATGAGAACGGTAAGGTAATCGAGAAGACCACAGTTCTGAAAAATATAAATCTTACAATTCCCGAGGGGCAGTTTCTGGCCGTCCTCGGACACAATGGCTGTGGCAAGTCTACGCTTGCCAAGCATTTCAATGCTATTCTTACACCGACAAGCGGTAAGGTGACGGTAAACGGTATTGACACCTCGGACGAGGAGCGGCTTTACGATGTTCGCCAGTCGGTGGGAATGGTGTTCCAGAATCCCGACAACCAGCTTGTGGCAACTATTGTCGAGGAAGACGTGGCTTTCGCTCCCGAGAACCTTGGTGTTCCTCCCAAAGAGATACGTGAAAGAGTGGATAATGCCCTCAAACAGGTGGATATGTACGAGTTTCGCGAGCACGCACCGCATCAACTCTCGGGCGGACAGAAACAGCGTGTGGCAATTGCGGGAATCATCGCAATGCAGCCGCGTTGTATTGTAATGGACGAGCCTACCGCAATGCTTGACCCTAAGGGCAGACGCGAGGTGATGAAGACTATAAAGCGTCTTAACCGAGAACAGGGGATTACCGTTATACTCATCACCCACTATATGGACGAAGCGGCACAGGCTGACCGAGTTGTTGTAATGGACGATGGCTCGGTGCTGATGGACGATGTTCCGAGGAAGATTTTCGCTCGTGCGGACGAACTTCGTGCAGTGGGACTTGATGTGCCACAGGTGACGGAGTTGTGCGGGCTTCTCCGAAAAGACGGCGTGGATATTTCCACGGAAATAATCTTTGAGGACGAGTGTGCGGACGCTATTGCGGCACTTCACCCGAAGAAAACGACTGCGGAAATCCGCTGGTTTTATGCGAAAAACGAAGCCGCAGCG
>JBJESA010000137.1:0-2907 GCA_051882535.1 Oscillospiraceae bacterium | reverse complement strand
TACCATATTTACGACAAAAAGTCCAGCTTTGACTGGACTTTTTCGACAGACTGAATTAGGGGGATTTCTCCCCCTAATTTTAATTTACTTACAAATTTCCAAAATAGCGTTTGCAAAGAGGACGGTATCTTTTAAGAGTTCGTCTATAGTGATAAACTCGTCATCTCCGTGCATATGGTAATCGGTATCTCCACGCTCTGCACCGAAGGCTACGCCGCCTTCAATATCGTGAACATAAGTTCCGCCGCCGATTGCTACGCAGTATCCCTTCTCCCCTTCTACTCGCTCGTATACTCGAAGAAGTGCCTGAACGAAATCATCACTCTTAGATACAATATGCGGCTCATCGCCCATAAATCCGCCAAACTCCAAACCTGCCGAAGCAAACGCTTCACGTTCACTCGCTTCAACCGAAGCCAGATTCTGACAGGTAGGAAAACGAACGTCAACTGTGCCGTTTACTTCTCCGTCAGAAATATCCAAAATACTGAAAACACAGGTAAGTGCTCCGCTTTCATCGCTTGATTTAAGACCAAGCGATTTTCCATCTGTTTCTCCAAACGGGAAAATACGCTCCAGTCCCTGCAGCACAGGTTCATCGCACAGGCGGTTTACAAGCAAAATAAGAGCGGTAACAGCATTTATTCCGGTTTCGGGAGTTGATGCGTGTGCCGAACGTCCTTTTGCAACTATCTTTACGTTATCCGACAGTTTCTCTGCCTCAAATTTCGTGCCGGTTCTGCAAGCGGAGATTGCGGCGTTAGCATTTTCAAGCGAAACGCCACGCAAAATCACTTCTGCTCTGTCGGGAACGGCATTCGGAATTTTGCCGCCGTGAAATTCAATCACCTGCCCGTTTTCTACCTTTCCCGCAAACCGCGAACGCATCATACCCTTCTCGATATTTATAATCGGGAAACTTCCATCGGGTGTAAAGACTTTGGGTGGGAACTTGTCGTGCTTCTTGTAGATTTCCAAATCTTCAGAGCCGTTTTCCTCGTTGGTGCCGAATATCAGCCGCACCCCCTTTGTGAGCGGAATACCGAGTTCTTTCACGCAGCGGAGTGCATACAAAGCCGCCACAGCAGGGCCCTTATCGTCAATAGTTCCACGGCCAAAGAGGACGCCGTTCTTCTCGGTCATAATAAAGGGATTTGTAGTCCAGTTCTGTACCTCGACCGGAACAACGTCCAGATGGGCAAGAATTCCGAGTTCCGCAGGCTCCACATTCGGGAGATAATCCGCACAAAGCACTGCATTTTCGATATTATGAGTAGTAAAACCGAATTTCTCACAAGTATCCTGCATTTTGAGCAATGCTCTCTTAGGTTCTTCCCCAAAGGGTGCACCCTCAACGGGTTCACCCATCACGCTGGGAATAGAA
The DNA here is from genome assembly GCA_051882535.1 of Oscillospiraceae bacterium. GTDB lineage: Bacteria > Bacillota > Clostridia > Oscillospirales > Ruminococcaceae > CAG-115. Next base: position 1,523 of record JBJESA010000137.1, on the reverse strand, counting down.
ATCAGCTCCCCCAGCACGCTCAACATCTCGTCCTTTTTGGAATAAACCCAATCCTGTATTCTATCAGACATCTTCAAACCTCTTATTTTTTCTTCATCAATTCAATCATAATGTCTGCCACTTTGTAGACATCTCCACAGCCTGTTGTAATAACCAAATCTCCGCTCTCGACGTTTTTAACAACGTGTTCTGCCACCTCTTCAAATGTTGGAAACCACACGCAGCCATCAATCTTATCAGCCAAATCCTTGGAATAGATGTTGTAGGTGTTTTTCTCGCGGCTGCCCATAATCTCGGTGAGGACAACCTTATCGGCAATAGAGAGTGCCTGTGCAAAGTCATCTAACAGCATAGCAGTACGCGAATAGGTAAACGGCTGATGAACAACCCAAACGCGTTTGAAACTCATCGCCTTTGCAGTTTTGAGCGTTACAGCTATCTCAGCGGGGTGATGTCCATAGTCGTCAACAAAAGTAACGCCGTCTATCTCTGCAAGTTTCTCAAAGCGACGCATTGCTCCGGTGAAATCGCTTATTCCGTGCTTAATCGCGTCAAGCGGAATTCCCGCACTGTCCGCAGCAGCACAAGCAGCCACCGCATTATATACATTGTGAACTCCGGGAACGTGTACGTCCACATCTCCAAGCGATTCACCATTCTTCATAAGAGTAAAACGCTGGTGGAAATCAGCCAGATGGGTAACGTTTTCTGCATAGTAATCGCTTGCCGCCGTCTTTCCAAAAGTCACAATTTTCGCCTTGGTACTGCACTTTTGAAGCATATCGGCGATATTCATATCGTCCCCGTTTACCACAAGGATATCCGTTGTTAGCTCGCTGAACTTAGCAAACGAATTTTTCAGATTATCCATAGTCTTGAAATAGTCCATGTGGTCTTTGTCGATATTCAGGATAATGGAAATATTCGGAAACAGGTGCAGGAAAGTGTCCTTGAACTCACACGCCTCGCACACCATATATTCGCTCAAACCCGCTCTGCCACTACCACCAATCGCACGTAGTTTTCCGCCGATTACTGCTGAAAAATCAAGCCCCGCCGCCTTCATAATCATCGTAAGCATCGAAGAAGTGGTGGTCTTGCCATGCGTGCCGGAAACGCAAAATGCTTTCTCAAACTGTGCGGTAACAAGTCCCAGAAGCTCGCTGCGTTCCGCAAGGTAAACACCGTGCTTTGCCGCCTCACGTGCTGCGATAAGCTCGGGGTTATCCTCCATTATAGCCGCCGAGAACACTATGCAGTCCGCACCCTCTATATTCTCCGCACGCTGACCAAGAGTCACCGGAATTCCCATTTTGCGGACAGCCTGAAGCGTCGAAGTTTCGTTATTATCCGAACCTGTGAGATAGTACCCCTTACTGTGGAGAATCTGTGCAAGCGGATACATACCGCTGCCGCCAATACCGATAAAATGAATGTGTTTTTTTCCTACAAGAAAGTTTTCCATAACTGCTCCTTAAAGAGAGAATTTTGTCCTATGCTGCTCTAAGATACTCTATGAATAA
>JBJESA010000136.1:0-2923 GCA_051882535.1 Oscillospiraceae bacterium | reverse complement strand
CCCATCTATTACGTAAAATTTCTATTTTACGCAATATACTATATGATTCCCTTTTGAAGGGAGAGCGTTTGGAGTACTAAAGGAATTATACCACGAGATTATAAATTAGTCAAGCTAGAAGAATATCAAATACAATAAAAAACCGCCAGCGGTTAGAGCGCTGACGGCAAGAACAAAGCGGAGCAAATAAACCTTGCGGGTCTGCTTCCCCCTATGTCAGATTATAACACAAACGCAGGAGAAAGTCAAGAGTTTTTTAATGAAATATATTTGGAACATTACGACAAAGGCAGAAAAGCATCATTCAAACAATCAACGAATACTACTATAACAACGAGCTTTACGGCTTTCTAAAAAATATCAAATGCTTTCATGTTATTTTTGTTTCGGGACTTGACAATTCTGACTTTTTAGGGTACAATATATTGGGGTGATATTTTATGGAAAAAGTTACTGTAAACGCAAGTACCAAATATGAAATTCTTATTGATAAAGGAATACTTGATGACTGCGGAAAATTTATCAGCGAAATCAAAAAGACTACACTGAAGGCTGCAGTTATCACTGATGATAATGTTGATAAGTTCTATGGCGACAGGGTGATGAAATCTCTGGAGAAGGCAGGATTCAAGGCGGAGAAATTCGTATTCCCGCATGGAGAGGCTTCTAAAAATCATAAGACGCTACTCGATATCTACGAGTTCCTTGTTGCAAAAGATTTCACACGCTCTGACTTTATCGTAGCACTTGGCGGCGGTGTTGTCGGAGATACAGCCGGTTATGCTGCGGCTACATATATGCGTGGAATTGACTTCATTCAGATTCCTACTACTGTGGTATCACAATCGGATAGTTCCGTTGGCGGCAAAACCGCTGTTGATATCAACGGAGGAAAGAACCTCGTTGGTGCGTTCCACCAGCCCAGACTTGTTATCTGCGATACTGATACGCTCAATACCCTTACTCCCGAATTCTTTGCAGATGGTATGGCTGAGGTCGTTAAGCACGGAATGATTAAATCTCCTGATTTGTTTGAAATTCTTTCTACAAAGGATATCAAGGAAAATATCGTCGATATTATGAAGCGTAATGTGTCAATCAAGGGACAGGTTGTAGAAAATGACGAGCGTGAAAAGGGTGAGAGAATGCTCCTTAACTTCGGACACACGCTTGCTCATGCACTTGAAAAGTACTACAACTTCACAGGTCTTTCGCACGGCTATGCCGTTTCAATCGGAATGAGCGTATTTACTCATATCGCCGAAAGACGCGGAATGTGCAGTCCTGGTGTTGCAGATAAGCTGGACGCACTTCTTGTAAAATGCGGACTTCCGATTACAGACGATGCACCGCTCGATGAACTGTACAAGTTCTCCCTGCATGATAAAAAACACCTTGCAAACGGAATGAATATCGTAATTTGCACCGACATTGGCAAAAGCAAGGTGGTAAAGATGTCTGTTGAAGAATATGCGGAATTTTTGAGGAGTTAATATGGATATAAAGATTACGCCTGCAAAGCTCAAAGGCGAAGTGACTATTCCTCCCTCCAAAAGCGTGGCACACCGAATGATAATCGGTGCTGCACTTGCTGACGGACGTTCGGAAGTTACCAACCTCTCCCCTTCCGCAGATATCACAGCAACTATCGAGTGTATGCGGGCACTTGGGGCAAAGATTGATTTCAGTGACAATAAGGCGGTAATTGAAGGGATTACTAAAATCCCCAAAAAAGCTGTTTTGAATTGCCGCGAATCCGGCTCCACACTACGGTTTCTCATTCCAGTAGCTGCGGCACTTGGGGTAGATGCAGAATTTATTGGCGGCGGAAAACTCCCTACACGTCCGCTAACACCGTTTTTTGAGGAATTTCCCAAACACGGGGTTACATTTGAACTTCCCGAAAATGGAACAAATCTTCCTCTTAAAACAAAAGGAAAACTCAATGCAGGACGCTACGAAATAGACGGTGGAATCTCCTCGCAGTTTATTACGGGGCTGCTGTTTGCCCTTCCCCTGCTGGACGGTGACAGCGAAATTGTACTCACTTCCCCGCTTCAATCTGCACCGTATGTGGATATCACGATTGAAGCCCTTAAATCCTATGGATGCGATATTAAAAGCACCGAGAGTGGCTTCTCTGTAAGAGGAAACGCTCAATTTCACTCGTGCAACAGCCGGGTTGAGGGCGATTTCTCACAGGCAGCATTCTTCTACACGGCGAACTGCCTTGGTTCGAATATCAAACTTAACGATATTAATGCGGATTCTGCTCAAGGAGATAAACTTATCGCTGATATTTGCTGTAAGTTTGACGCGGCAAGAGATGCATTTGAACTTGACTGCTCTGATGTTCCGGACTTGGTGCCTATTCTGACGGTTCTGGCAAGTTACGGCAAAGGCACGACACGCCTTACCAATGTAGCACGCTTAAGAATCAAAGAATGTGACCGTCTTGCTGCGATGGAGGACTGTCTGAACAGGGTTGGCGGTAAAGTTAAGGCATTTGAGGACTATATTGAAATCGAGGGCGTTGGAACACTCCACGGCGGTGAAGTCAGTGCGTATAATGACCACAGAATTGCAATGTCTATGTCAATTGCGGCTACCATCAGTGATGCTCCGATTATCATACATGGAGCGGAATGCGTAGCTAAGTCATATCCGGACTTCTTTGAAGTATATCGTTCAATTGGCGGTATTGCAAACGAGGTGTGAAAAATGACACGCCAACAGTTGATTGACCATATTAAAGACACATACGGTATAACCGAGGATTATCCTTGGGAAAAAGACAAAACGAGTGCAGTTTTTCGTCACCCGAACAATAAGAAGTGGTTTGCAATTACACTGAATATTTCCGCTGCAAAGCTCGGCATAGACAGCGACAAGCAGATTGATATCGTAAATGTAAAGTGTGACC
>JBJESA010000135.1:0-2929 GCA_051882535.1 Oscillospiraceae bacterium | reverse complement strand
TTATTCATAACGGTGTGTTCCGCCACAAACTTCCTTTGAGTTATGTACCCATAAATTACATTGAAGACTTTTAAGGCTGCAATCACACATATCCATATACATAGCCAAGTTGATAATGTTAAAGCAGGCAAAAATTTAATCAAACAAGCCGCAACAAATACAATGTCTGCAACAGTATCCAACCTTGACCCGAATTCACTAACGGTATTTGTTCTTCTTGCAACAGCTCCATCAATCATATCTGTAATTCCTGCCAAGCAATACAGAACATAAAAAACAGGAGAAAACACAGGGAAGAATAACATCACTATGCCAAATAAAATTCTGCAGCTTGTTATGAAATTTGCCATGCAGCTACCTCTCTGATAACCTTGATATGTAGATAATGTAATTATACCACAATCAAACAAAAATTTCAATATAAAAAGCAAATCCGCCGTATTCGTCTGGAAACGGCGGATTAAAAGATTTTTAGACATAAACACTTTGGGCTATCTGTGCCATAAAGTCGTTTGTTCTATTGATAATTTTCACAATGATAGCTTGTTTGATTGTAGAGCGAAAAACGATTCCTATAATACCTATTCCCACTTGAAGAATTTCACACTTATAATACTACAGATTACCGTAATTAACAGCATAATGATTACTGCACCTCCGACATCGCCAATCGGTAGTCCGAGTGCGGCGTTTTTCAGTATCTTTATTCCCTGCGTCAACGGCAGAATATCCACTATTCTTTGCATCGCAGCAGGCATTACTTCATACGGAAGAGTTGCACCCGAAAATACAAGCATCGGGAAGTATAACGCACTGGCAATTACTCCGGCTATTTTTGAATCCTTCGCGATTCCTCCCACCATCATTCCTATGCTGAACATTGAAATCATAACCAGCAGATATCCGACCAGAAACAGTCCGAAGTTTCCACGCATTCTGAAGCCAAAGAAACAAGTTGCTACCAAAAACAAACTGAGTAAAGATGCCACAGCATAAATTGCATACATCGCAACTTCAACCGTCAAAACAAGACTTGGCTTTATAGGCGTCACCTTATACCTTTTCAGGATTTGTTTAGAACGATAATCGGAGATTACCAATGGTAATCCCATCACCCCGCCCGCACAGATTGCAATGCTGCACAATGCCCCGAATGATTGGTCGAGAAAACTGTACTCTGCTCCCTCAAAAGCGGGCTTTTGTCCGAATACCAAACCCAGAATAACAAGCACAACGATTGGCATAATCACCGCAAAAATCAGCATATCCATTCCCCGAAGGCTCATTTTTAATTCGTTTTTTAATAAAACACTAAATGCTCTCATTGTTTTCCTCCTCGTCTGTAAACCAAAGATAAGCGTCCTCGAATTTTGTTTTTCCGCTTGCTGCCTTGGCTTGTTCAACCGTCCCGTAAAATACCGTTTTTCCTTTTTTCAAAATCAGTATTTCATCACAAAGTGCCTCAACCTCGTCCATAAAGTGAGAAGTCAGCAAAATGGATAACCCCTGCTTTTTCAGCTTCTCCAGAATGTTCCACACATCTCGCCTTGCCCTTGCGTCCAAACCTGTTGTAAGTTCGTCCAAAAACACAACCTCCGGATTCGGAATCAGTGCAAGAACGATAAACAACCGCTGGCGTTCTCCTCTGGACAGTTCCTTTACATACGTTTTCTTTTTGTCCGCAATTCCAAAATCGGCTAACAGGTTTTCGTAGTTTCGCGGCTTTTTGTAGACCGCTGCTGTTATTTCGCAGAGTTCTTCCACCTTAATATGCTCCTGATACTTTGATTCTTGAAACTGAACTCCCACCCTCTCGAATAGTTTTGTTCGCTCCTTTATCGGATTCATCTCCAATATGCTGACTTCTCCGGAATCCATTTTTCTTGTTCCAAGAATACACTCGATAGTGCTGCTTTTTCCCGCACCATTTGCTCCAAGTAATCCGAACACTTCTCCTTTCTTTACCTGAAAACTCAGATTATCCACAGCAGCATAATTACCGTACTTTTTTGTAAGGTTTTTTACGACTATTGCATTCATATTTTTTCCTCCTTTGTCGCTGATAAAAGAATTATACCACCAAACAAAAGTCTGGTGGTATAATGGAGGGTTTGTTTTCATCTTGTCAAAAACTCTTGACAGGCTGGCGAGAAAGCCACAGATGCTAGGAAGTGGCACCACGGCTAGGCTTTGTGCCTGCCGTGGTGCCGCTGACAACGCAGATGGGGCTTTATCGACAGCCTGTTATTTTTTCATTTGTTTTATTTCTTTCAAGAGCGATATAACTTCGTAAGCATTTTTTATCGCATTTTCAAGCGAATCTATCAGCCTATCGCACACAGAAATAATATCCTCATTATCGTTTGGGGTGTTTAATATGTTCAGCATTTTATTCTTATTCATTCCGTTATCATACTTTTTAAGCATTCTCAAAATTGCCGACAAAGAATAATTCGCACATCTTAGAGAACGAATAATCTTCAAGCGTTTTATGTCGTTCGAATCATATATCCGATACCCGTTCTGCTTTCGTTTAACGGTAAGCAAGCCATTCATTTCCCAATTACGAATTGTATCTATAGTTAATCCCAATTCTTTCGCTGCTTGTGCTCTCTTATAAACAACATCATCGGCTTGGGGCTGTTGATACAGTATTTCGCATATTTCGGCAGCCTCTTTTGCATTTTCTATTTCTTGTCCTGCAATTCGGATATATTCATAAACCAAGCTTATTGATTCTTCAAAGCGATATTGAGCCGACAATTTCACAGCGTCCACAATTCGGCTTCTAAGTCCTGCCTGCATCACTTCAATCTGAAGAGCCTTTCTCGCCAACTCAAACTGTTTAATATGGAGATCGTTATATACGCGATAACCATTATTTTTTCGTTCGGGCTTTTGTATCAATCCCCATTCTTCGTACAACCTC